>JAUVSF010000284.1 GCA_030597245.1 Acidobacteriota bacterium | reverse complement strand
TCCACTTCCGACAGATAGACAAACCGGTTTCGCTGAAACCACTCTTCATACTCGTCCAGGTATTCGTCAAAGGGCTGCGTTCTTGGCATATTCGTTTCTCTGAAATCTACTAGAGCTCAAGGTTCGGCGCTCCGGTCCAGTGATGCATAATGTCGGTATTCAGCGGTTACTGGAGGTGCCGACTCTGGTAAGACTCCTCAGATAGAACGTCTTGCCACGATATTCCGTCCTGATCAGTCTGCCATTGGAAACCAGTGTATTGACGATTGACCAGTCAACACCCCCTTTTTCCAGTAAATTATGGACCGCGCTTTCTCTCATGGGATGAACGGCGGTAATGGCCAATAGGTCTTTCTCGAGGTCCCCGGTGGAAGCGAAAGAGTCTCCTTCATAGCCAGTGAGGCATTCCACCGTGTGCAGTCTTTCGCTTAAGATCTGGTAGGCTGTGGCAAGGTTCTGTTCATCCGGCATTTCCACCCATCTTTCTGCAGGTGGTCGCGTGGGAACAGAGAGGTAGGCCTTTGTCGGCTTGATCTGTGCCAGAAAGTCGGCCGTTTGCCGAAGCTGGGATTCGCCGGTGTTTATGTCCTTGACCAGCATGGTCTCCGTGACCAACTCACCTTTGAACTCTGTACTGAACTGCACTAGTCCTTCGAGAATGGCTTGAAGACTGAGACTCCCGTGGGGACGGTTCAGATCCCGCCAGCATTTCTCATCCGCTGTATCTAATTTGAGAGAGATCCAGTCTGCCTTCTTAAGATCTTCCCGAACAGAGGCATCCCAGATGAGGGAGGAATTTGAAATCACCGCCAGACCGATTCCGAGAGGCTTCAACAGGTCCAAGCTCCGTCCGAGGCTTGAATCCAGCGTGGGCTCTCCATCCGGAACAAAGGTTAGATAGTCGACTGATTCACTTTTCTCCCGGAGCTTCTCGATTCTCTCCTCGACCTGCCTGGCAACGAGGGCCGGCTCGTAGAAAGGCCGCCGCGTGGCAGTCATTCGCGTGGTCCGCCCCACCTGACAGTAGAGGCAGGAGTACGGGCAGGTCTTCGGTGGAATATTGTTAATTCCCAGGCTGCGCCCCAAGCGCCTGGAAGGGATAGGTCCAAAAGTGATTACATTTTGTTCCTGGTTACCAACGCTCTCCATTTCTACTTCTCTTTCCCGGTTCAAGCGGTCGAACCGGCCAATGCAAAAATCATGACTAAGTTTCCGATTCAGCGCTTTCCATCTGTCACTGTTTATGAGTTTCTTACACGTCAAGTATGTTTAGCAAGAACCATGCCCAAAGTGGTTTTTGTCGCGACTTTTTCCAATGCTTGTCCAGCCCCCAAGTAAGAAGAAGTGGGGTGAGGACACCTCGATCGGTACTGCAACGGCTGGCACATGTTTAGCGTCACATCCGCTCCAATGGCGCCTGACGACCTGGAAGGTCATCCTCCCCTTTCCCCTTTCCCCCCCTCTTTTTTCGTGATCCTGATCGTGATCGAAAATCGAAAATCGAAAATCGCTTCGGTTTATGAAAACCAAACTCTCGAAGGGCGATCGATTACGAGTACGCGCACGACGTGAGGAAGAGAGCCAGGGGGGGGAAGCTGCAATTTAGTTCTTTCTCAATTTGTCTTTCCAGTTGGTTCTTCTTTTTTCTGGAAGCCACCGAACGGCGACAAGTGAGCCCAATGTAATAAAGACGGTCACAAGGAAAGCGTGTCTCAAGGTTAGCCAGTCGCCCAGGATTCCAATCACCACTGCCGCAATTGGTCGCATGACAAAGCTCATCGCAAGAAAGAAGCCGTTGGCAAGGGCTCGCTGATCCGGCAGTTGGTCCTGGATTATAGCCAACATTACCGGTTGGCTCGAAAGGGCAGAGAAACCAAGCAATAACAGGGCCGGAATGATCAGCCAACCCTGCGCTTTCAGTAGCAGCAGTAGCATCGCTGCAGAAGCAGCGAGGGCAACCAGGAGGACCGGCCTTCTTCCATATCTGTCGCTCAGTGTCCCGCTAACCAAAGCCCCGCCCACCCCGGCAAACTCATAGATTGAAAGAGCCCCTGCGGCTACCAATATGGATGATCCTTCGCGAACCATCATGGTTGGCAAAAAGACTGCTATGCTGGAGATCAAAAAGCTCCTGCCTATCAGGATGACGAAAACGGGAAGAAAAAGCCGGCTTACAACGGGCAGGAGCGATCGAATTTCGGGAGGTACGGTGTGCGGGCGTTTCACCCCTCTCATTTTCAGGAACAGCGCCAGTGAGGCCAGCCAGCCCAGGATGGCGATCTTAGGAAGGCCTTCCAGTGTCCAGATCGAAATTGCCCCGACGAATAAGAGAGGTCCAACTGTCCTCCCAAGTTCACCTCCTGCCATGAAGAAGCTCATCCCGCGGCCTACAAAGTCGCCGGAGATCCTTCCTATCATTGCCGGCGCAGTGGCATGAAAGAAAGCGACACTGACACCAATGACGAGCAGCAGTATGCAGAGAGTTAAAACATCGGGCGCCCTTCCTAATAGTGTCATCAGGGTCCCGGTGACTGCGGGCGCAAGGATCAGTCCGTACTTCAGATCAAATCGATCATCAATGTAGCCGATCAGTGGATTTAGCAGTGATGGAATCTGCAGGAAGAATGTCAAAGACCCTGCCATGGTCAGCGAGAGACCGAACCGCTCAATCAGCAGAGGCAGCATCGGGGCAAAAAGGCCCGTGTAACTGTCATGCACGAAGTGACCTGCCGAAACGCTGAGGACCCCACTCGCGTCGAATTCTCCTTCACTCTTCTCCCCTGCTCTAGTAGACATCTCGAACCCCGAGCAGCCAACCTCGAAGGCCAACTCGCCAGAAGGTACTCTCACCCCTTTCGAACGCCGAGTCTCAAAAACGCAACCTTGCAATTAGCCGCACATCTCGACCCGGCATATCAGCCACCCCTTTGTAAGTGTAAAGAAAATCGCGGTATTCAGTGTTAAGCAGATTATAAATTAACAGGTCAATTCCAAGACTGATGTCTTCGGAAAGGGAGAGGACAGTTCCTGTGGCCAGGCCAAGCACTGTGTACGAATCAGTATCGTAAGGAAAAGGTTCTTCCGGACCCGCAATCTTCCCTTCGGCAAACCAGCTTAAATTCATTTCCGCATAGGTCCCATCCAGGTTGCCTCGAGGTTTATCCTCCAGTCGCGACCTCCAGATGAACCGCGCAGGAGGGGTCAACGGTAACTTGTGGCCGGTTGACTTGTTCTCGGTTGACAGATACTCAAAACCCACGGAAGTCTTGAACCATTCTGCCAAGAAAAGCTCAAAGCTCGTATCGATGCCCCTCAGGTAGGCATCCGTTTGTCGGTATTCGAAAACCGGGAGATCTGCCACTATCTCACCAGTGTTGGCCAGGTAGATGTAGTCGTCGAAGTCGTTATTGAAAAGGTTTACATATCCTCCCGTCCGGGAGGCCCTCCAGCGTAAGGACACCTCCGAATTGAAGTTTGTCTCCTCCTTCAGGTTGTAATCCCCAATCTGGATAGCACCGACACCACCATGAACTCCTTTCACAAACAGCTCGAACTCCGATGGAGCCCGCCAGCCTCTTCCCAGACTCCCCGCCAGCGAGAACTGCTCGTTCAATCGGTAGAGAAGACCCGCCGAGGCTGTGACTGAATCCCAGTCCGCCAGGTACCCTTCAGGCAGGTCCCTCGATGGATCCGGCGGAACCTCCAGACTCTTGTTATCGTAGCGTAGAGCGAAGCTGAGAAGCCAACGATCCTCCAACCCACCCGCCTCCCACCCAGCCTGTTCGAAAAACGAGACCGCCCACGAATCGCTCTCATACTTGGGAAGTAGCTCCCCCAGGGCGAGAGGCGTATTCTCCTCAGCCGCGATGTGTACAGCGATCGACCCTCGCAGCACTCCGGAGCGCCTGTGGTGGAAACGAGCGTCAAAGACAGTGTTGTCGAGATCCAGATGCACGGAAGGCTTCCCTCCAAGTGCAGCAGGAAAAGCCTTGCGGATGTTGTTCTGGTAGCCGAATGCGAACTCGAAGTTTCCCACCTTCGTGGGAACAAAAGTATCAGCTGCAATCAGATCGTTGTTTAGATCGACTCGAAAGTCCTTCGGCCGAAAGAACCCAAAGTTGTTCTGCCAGTGATTCCAACGAATCCGGGCACTTCCCCGAGAACCCGTGAAGCCGACGGTTACATCACCATTCGTCTGATCAAAGTCGGTGTTATCAAGCCTCGTGCTCGGCGTATGAATATCTCCGAAAGACCGGCGAATCAATGAACCTCTCCAGCCAAAGCCCCCGACCGCACCCTCCAATCGCATGTAACCGGTACCGCCATTTGTGTTGCCGGCGTAGCCGCCATACAGCTCACCGTGGACGACGGTCCGGGCACCCTCTGCGGTGGGCAGCGGTGGTTGAATCAGATTGACTACTCCTCCCATGGCATTGGCACCGAAAAGCACACTGGCCGGGCCACGAACAATCTCCACTCGTTCTGTTCCCAAAGCTTCGACATTTGGTTGGTGGCGGATACCGAACTGCTGGTCACTGGTCGGGAAGCCATCGTTCAAAACCCGGATGCGATTCCCGGTAAGTCCTCGAATCACAGGTTTTGAGGTGGAATCCCCGGTGTAGGCAGTTCGGACCCCGGGCACGCTTCCTGCCAAACGTGCCACGGAACCGTCGGATGAAACCCTGATCCTACTGTCGTCTATAACGTCAATCTGCTGGGGAATTCGCAACGGTTCATCCACCCAGGGGGTCGCCGACACCGTTATCTCGTCCTGGAATTGATATCCAGGGACCAGGGCAACTCGAATGTCGCCAGAGTCGGGGACATTGACCAGCAGGTGCTCAGCTATATAACCCGCACGATGCACACAAAGAGTGAAATCTCCCCGAGGCATACCCGGGAATTTGAACCTGCCTTCGTCATCACTCCGGACCCTGCGCCCCAGTTCGATCACCCTCACAAGAGCCCCTTCCACGGGCGTTTCCGAAGAAGTGTCAACGATGACCCCGGTCAAGCACTGACTATCACCTGACAAACTCCCGGATAGCGCGCAGGACATCATAAAAAGGCCAGATCCCAGGAATAGCAGGAGTCGTTCAGTCACTTCACTGAGCCTCTTTCTAACCTTTCAACTGGTGGAGCGGCCCGCAGAGGGCCAAGTCACCAATATCGTAGCCAAGTTTCCTGGCAATGACCGCACATTTCACATTGAGGAGAAAGAATACTCCCTTCCTAACTTCGCTAAGACTCTCATAGTTACCCTGGCCTTTGGCGATCACCAGGTCAGCCTCTCTGAACCGTTGCCGAAAGTCACGGCTGCAGTCGTCTAGAAGCGTGCCTGGAGCGTCGGACCCGTTATCTATCACCTCGACGAGGGTTGTTAACCCCGCAGCTTCGGCGTCAACCATCGTTGCGTCATTTATCACGGGGAAACCTCTCACGGAAGCGGTGACTTTCTCATAGGGGAGCTGTTCAATTAAGAGCTTGTCAAAGAAGATTTCCCCGGCGTTGTCACAAATATAGAGAATCCTCCCTGCCTTCTCCACCGCCCTCCGAAACGATTCAAGATCTCCCCGGAGTGGCAATTCCAAGCTATCCTGAATTGCGTTCTCGACGTCAGCTTCACAGAGATGACTCTTGGCGGCTGAATCAATGATGTTACCTGCAATAGCGAGACGAACAGCGGTATCAAGCGGGTCGCGCGAGTCTTCAACACGCGACTTCAAGCTCGGGTAAGATTTGAGGATAAGCTCATTGAACCGATCTTTTGTCTGGCGATAGGGGTCCTTTTCGTCGAGGAGCGATCGGGCAAGCCTGTGCAAGATCTGGCCCATGACCGGTGGAGACTGGGACAGGTCTATTCGGCTGATAGCCAGAAGCATTTCACGCAGCGTCTTTTCTTGCAGGGTCTCATCATCTGTTGTGTTTCGGACCAACTCCAAGCCCTGACGAACGAAACAAGGAACACAGTCGAGATACATTCTCATAACATGAACCGTTTCCAGGGCACGCCTGTTGCATGGATTTGGCTTGGGCCCACGCCATAACCTGCCCTTCACAAATTAGCTCCGCCCGCAACAAGAAAAGGGGCGGCCTTTGGGACAACATCTGTGCCACGACATCCCCACCCTACACCTCGATCGACCCGATTCATCCCTCAGCAATAGAGCGACGCCCTTCCCAACCCCTCCAGTGCAATTCCAGAGCCAAGCAGAACAACCGAGAAACCTTCTGACCGGTGGAGTCAAACCAACTCCCTACAGAATCAATAGGTTAACCTGTTCCGGTTCAGTCCAAATGAGGGTAGGATCTCCAAACCTGTGTGAGCCTCACTCACCTGGGACCATTGCATCCTGCAAGTCTGGGTTTTGTGCGGTCTCCACCCTGAGTTGTGGCGGTTGTCCACCTGACACAACCACATTTGTGTCGAAGACCTGGGACTTCACGCCGCCTTTAGATCCAAG
>JAUVSF010000484.1 GCA_030597245.1 Acidobacteriota bacterium | reverse complement strand
TCGCCATTCCCGGAGAATCCAGATTCGTCAAATCCGATCAACTTCCCGTAACCGTAGTTCCAGCTTACTGCATCGGGCCAGGCATAATGAAAGTTCAGAATTGACACTCGGGGATCAATTCTCTGGAGAGGATACTTGAAGTTACAGTAATTCTGCGCGATGAGGTGTTTCTTGGGAAGCCTCTCTTCCTCATCTTTGATTAACGAGACGACCATTTTCTGCCATACGAGAGATTCTGAGGGCGCCAGATCCACCCGCTTTACCCAGTTCTCTTTCGATTCAGAATCGTAGCGCTTCAAGATCAGCGCAATTTCTTTCAGGTCAGCGTAAGGCTCGTTCTGAACTTCAAAGAAGACGTTCTCGAAGAAGTTCAGTTCCTTCACTATCTTGCTTACCAGTTGCTGCTGATAACCGAGCAGGTTCCCGTTCTCCAGAGTGTGAACCTTGAGCCGGTCGATTTGATCGGTATTGTTCACGTTGTTGACGTGATTTAGAGGGTTTACCTCCCAGTTAGAGTCTGAATAGATGGATGAGAACAGGGTAACTTCAACGATGATCCCTCTCGCAGCTGCCGCGGAGATGAAGGCCTTAAGTCGCGAAAAGTACCCAGGGTTCCAGTGGTCGAGATCGAACTTGTTACCGCCACCGAGATTCCCGGGACCATCGCTTCTGGGCCAGGGTGTCAGTGCTTTCCCTGGCGCAGGAGCAAGGGTGTTTTTCTCAATTCCAAATGCCCCGGGTTTTTCGAAATAAGACCCTGTGAATATGCGGGTGTAATTCATCCCGTCTTCGGCCAGTGTGTCGAGGTACTTGAGGCAGTCGAAGTCAGGGTTCAGAACCGCCCCGTAATGTTCCGCAGAGCTGATCAGGACTAGTGAGTCCCCATGGTAGAGGAAGTAGTGGGGGTTCACAGGGTGGAGTTGAATCGGCCTGGCAGCAGCCTGAACGAAGCCGACCAGCAACATCGTGCCGAGGACGAGGAGCATTCTCATATGACCTCCTTTCCGGGGATAACCCCAACTTTACTCAACTTACTTCCTTTTGGCTCAGAATGGAACCCATTCTCCGCTCTTGACATTTCAGGAGTTGTGTCTTTCATTGGCAAGAGCATCGTTGTGATGTGCTACCGAAAAGAGGGGTTCGATATGAAATGGAGTTTCTTTGTCGGCCTGGGATTCGGCTGTTTGTTTCTAGGTTCTTGCGCCAGGGAATCGGAGCCGTCAGTCGCGGTGGTGATTGACGTTGAGGCCTCTCAACTGGAGAAGCTTGCGGCCAGTGAATTGAGACGCTACATCTACTTGCGATCGGGTGAACTCGCTGCGATCGAAGTCGATGGCGGCGAGCGGACGGCTGATGAAGTTGAACTCCGGGCGGATGCGCTGATTATAGTCGCAACTAAGGATCGACCGCTGCTGGAATCCTTCCTGGAAGGGGAGGTGGCCGGTAGAGTCTCCGGCTTGTCGAGTGAACAGTACGTGATCGAGACGTTTGAAAGGGGTGCCACGAAGGTTGCCATCGTCGCCGGAGGAGATCCCATCGGAGCACTCTACGGAGCTTATCGATTGGTGGAGCATTTGGGTGTCCGTTTCTTTTTGCACGGTGACGTAATACCGGATAAGCGTCTGGCCAAACCGATCCTTCCGGAGATCCGTGAAAAAGGAGAACCGCTTTTTGATCGTCGGGGGATCCAGCCATTCCACGATTTCCCGGAAGGTCCTGATTGGTGGAATCTAGATGCTTACAAGGCAGTGCTGGCGCAACTCCCGAAGCTGCGAATGAACTTCTTTGGCCTCCATACGTACCCGGAAGGCCCTGTGGGCCCTGAGCCAGCCGTCTGGATCGGCCCTCCGAAGGAAAGCGACGCTGAGGGTCGTGTCCAGGAGGCCTATCCCGCACGGCACTTTGTAACTCAGAATGTCACTGGAGCCTGGGGATATCAGCCGACGAGGACGAGTGATTACAGGTTCGGAACCCATCAGATATTTGAGAGGGATAATTACGGCGCGGAGTATATGGAGGACACTTATCCCTGGACTGACGCACCTCCTGAGGTTTCGGCCGAGCTGTTCAACAGGTTTGGTGCGGTTCTTCGAGGGAGTTTCACATTTGCACGTCACTTGGGAATCTACACTTGTCTTGGGACGGAGACTCCGCTGACGATTCCGGAGCAGACTGCTGCTCGCTTGAAAAAAGCGGGAAAAGATCCCCGGAACCTCGAAGTTGTTCGAGAGGTCTACGAAGGAATCTTTGGTCGGATTGTGAAAACGCACCCGCTTGACTATTACTGGTTCTGGACCCCGGAGGACTGGACCTGGGAAGGGACGAAGTCGTCTGAGATCCGATCGACGATGGCTGATTTGGGTGTTGCGATTGAAGCCGCTGAAAAGGTGGGAGCGCCCTTTACACTGGCGACCTGCGGGTGGGTTCTCGGTCCCGAGCAAGACCGGACGCTTTTCGACAAAGAGTTGCCCAAGCAGATGCCTTTAAGTTGCATTAATCGAAACGTGGGGCATGCTCCCGTCGAAGAGGGCTTCTCCGGTGTAGAAGGACGTCCGAAATGGGCCATCCCCTGGCTTGAAGACGATCCGGCTCAGATCATCCCGCAGTTGTGGGTGGGCCGGATGCGGAAAGATGCGTTTGATGCTCGGCAGTACGGTTGCACCGGGTTAATGGGGATTCACTGGCGAACCCGTATCCTGGGTCCGAATGTTGCCGCACTGGCGCATGCAGCCTGGGATCAGAGTGGATGGGAGAATAAGAGATTCAGTAGTTCGCCAGAGGGCTCTGCTGACGACTCAGAGCTAAGTGACGAAGAGAAGCGTCACCGGTTCGATCCGAGTCGTTACCTTCAGGCCGATGATTTTTATCAGGATTGGGCTTTGCACCAGTTCGGACCCGATGCCGCCCCTCAGATTGCCGAGATATTCACCAGATTAGACTGCCGGTTGCCGAGGCCCTCTACGTGGATTGGAGGACCGGGAGGGATCAAACCAGACCCCCGGCCCTGGACAGAGGTGAAGCACCAATATGATTTCGTTAACGAGTTGGCAGCCTTGAGAGATCGGATCAACGGGCCATCTGACCTGGACCGTTTTGACTACTGGCTCAATAGCTTTGAGTATCTGAGGGCAGTCGGGAAGCTGAACTGTACTTGGGCCGAATACAATACGGCCGTTGAAGAGGTCCGACGAATTCAGGATGTCGAGGGCCGCAAGCAATCGGCAAAAACTAATGCTCTTCCATTGCGTCGTCGCCTGGTCTCAGAGGTGTCTGAGGTCCACCGGTTTCTGCTGCAGACGGTCTCCACGATGGGAGGGATGGGTAATGTGGCTAACTGGCAGCAGCATCTGCTTCCAACCCTTCTTCATAAACCGGGTGAGGAGCTAGTGGAGCTTCTCGGTGAGGAGTTGCCTCCTGACGCTCTTCCAGATGATCAGTACCAAGGGTCTCCCCGCCTGTTTGTACCCGTGGTTCGCTCCCTTCTGGAGCAAGGCGAGGACCTTAGCCTGAGAATCGTGGTGATCGGCACTACGCCCGTGGAAGCACATTTGCACTGGAGAGGCCTGGGCGTGTCAGAGTTTGTGTCGATCCCTTTGAATCATGTTGCTCGAGGGGTCTATTCGGTTCGGGTGCCTTCCGATTCCATCAGGTCGGATCTGGAATACTACCTAGAGGTCACTGGTGAGGACGACAATTCGTTAGTCTTCCCACCATCAGCGCCCAGGTTGAACCAGACGGTCGTAATCCTTGAGGGTGAATAGAGGCGTTGAGATCTTGAGATTTGTTAACCACGAAAACACTAGTGAAGAATGGCTGGGCCGAAGCGGCCACCGGCCTGGAAACCCTGTGCGCACTGGCGACTTGGAGCCGGGAATCCCTTTACCAATGAGCTCTAGTGACTTAGTGCTTTGGTGGTTAAACTAGGCCCTCCATGGGCGGGTTCGATTCAGATCGCCGGCCAGGACGTCAAGTGCGATATTGGCATCCTCAACAACCTGGAAATCGTACATTCCCACACAGATGAAATCTGCGCCGCTCTCGAAAGCGTACTTGAAGCCTACTTCGGGATGGATCGCTCCGGCAGCCAGAATCTTGAATG
>JAUVSF010000458.1 GCA_030597245.1 Acidobacteriota bacterium | reverse complement strand
CTCTGGACCTTAGCCGGGTTTTCAGACAGGCCGAAAATCGAGAAAAAGCCCGGCGGAAAATGTTTCGTTACCAGGTTCTTACTGACTTGAGTCGGGCCTACTCCCGCTTGGGAGAATCGCGAAAGGCCGGCCAAACGCTGACCCGGCTTCAGCAGCTAACCGAGGAAGAAGAACGGGAACGCGTTCGGCTATTTAAGTTGCAGCAGGTGGTTCGTGAAGCTCAACAAATGGCGGCCAAGGGCAATCTAAAGGAAGCAGTGACGAACTTCAATCAGGCCCTGGAACTGGATCCCGACAACTGGTGGCTGCACAACTATTTGGCCAGGATCTATCTGATGGCCGGTTATCTTGATCTCGCCCACCCCCATATCAAGAAGACTCTGGAGCTCGATCCTGGTGCATCGGATGGACACTTCATGCTGGCCTCTTACCTGTTCCAGCTGGAAAGAAATCAGGAAGCCCTGAAACAGGCGGAAGAGGCGAGGCGACTCCGTCCGGGAAAGCCCGAACTACGCAAGCGACTGGGGGACATCTATACAGCCCTTGACCGGCCGGATGCAGCGAAGAAGGAATACCTCGCTGCGAGACTTCTCGGGGAAGGAATTCGGGCAAAACCTGTTACCCGGTAACCGTGCAGTATCCGGGTCTGTTGCTCAAACCGAAAAAGCGGAAGTTCGAAGCTCGAAATTCGAAACAATATCCAAGTTCGAATATCTAAGGACTGAAACGGGATGTCGCCGATCACCTATTCATAAACAGTCACTATACGGTGTTTTGACCTTAGACCTTCCAGTTTAAAGCTTGTTTCGAGCTTCGGATTTCGAGCTTCGAGCTTAGCCCTCGGCCCTGGTGCTCATTTGGGCAACACGCTCTATCTATGGCCGGATAACCTGAGATGTTATACGATATACAATCTTCGTGATACTGGGGAATCCCTGTCGCCGTTATGGCTAACGGGTAATGTTAAACGAATGTCAAGGAGGCAAGAAATGAACTCTATGCACCGCAGGAAATTTCTTCGAAGTGCGGGAGCCGGAGCCGCTTCTCTGGCGGTGAGTGGACCCTTCATCCAGCCTGGTCTGGCTCAGAAAAGCCCGAATGAGACTATCAATGTCGCAATCATGGGTATACGTAGCCGGGGCAAGGCCCACGCACGAAACTTTGCCAAGATTCCAAATGTGACGGTTAAAACCCTCTGCGATCCGGACGAGAGTTTTTTTGCAGACCTGGTTGCCGATCTTGAGACTCGGACCGGAACGGCCCCGGGAACGGAGACGGACATCCGCCGGGTCTGTGAAGACAAGGATATCGATGTCATCTCCATTGCCAGCCAGAACCACTGGCATTCCCTGGCAGCTATCTGGGCTTGTCAGGCGGGGAAGGATGTCTACCTGGAGAAACCGATCTCGCACAATATCTGGGAAGGTCGCAAAGCCGTTGATGCCGCTCGCAGGTATGACCGGATCGTCCAGACCGGAACCCAGCGAAGAAGCGATCCCCTGTTTATTTCGGCCATGGACTATTTGCACAATGGCAACCTGGGAAGGATCTATATGATCCGGCTCATTATCCTCAGGCCGCGCGAAAGCATAGGACGCGGAAAAGTTGTTCCGATTCCAACCAACGTCGATTTTGACAAGTGGCTTGGCCCTGCCCCCTGGCGGGCTTTTGTGGACAATCGTTTTCAGTACAACTGGCACTGGTTCTGGGACACGGGAAATGGAGAGACCGGGAACAATGGACCCCACGCAGTTGACATAGCCCGTTGGGCTTTGCGTAAGTACGATCACCCGTGCAAAATCCAGAGTATGGGTGGATACTACGGATTCGACTGTGATCAGGAGACTCCGAATACTCAGGTCTCGACCATGGAGTATGCTGACGGCACCCTGGTTGATTTGGATGTCAGGAACCTGTACACCAACAGCGAGTCCGCCCCGGGAGTAGACATTATCTTCTATGGGACAGAGGGTTGGGGGCAGATCGGTAACCAAAAATTCGAATCCTTTTTGGGCCGCGATAATAAACCTGGTGTGTCCATAACTTACGAAGAAGCCATGGCCAGGTTGAAGGAGCCTTTGGATCTTCGCGGAACCGGCGACGAACCTCATTTCTTCAATTTCATCGATGCCGTCCGGGCTCACGATCGAGGGATACTCAATGCTGATGTGCTGGAAGGGCATCTTTCGACTTCGATGTGTCATCTGTGCAACATTGCTTACCGAACGGGTAGAACGCTGACATTCGATTCGGATAGCGAGACTTTTCTGGATGATGCTGAGGCCAACCGGTACCTGAAACGCCGTTACCGGTATCCATATGTGGTGCCGGAAGAGGTGTAATTTAATCCGGTCTGACCCGCATATCTCGCCAGTTGGCAGAAGGATCACATCTGGGAGATATGCGGGTTGAATAAGCGATAGGAAGACCCAGTGGAGCATCAACGGAAAAGTCCATTCAAGAAAGTGGCGCTCGCGCTGTCGGCAGTTGGCCCCGGCCTGTTTCTAATTGGCTATAACATCGGGACCGGAAGTGTCACTACCATGGCCAAGGCCGGGGCCGAATACGGGATGTCCCTGTTCTGGGCTCTGGTACTCTCAGCAGTATTCACCTATGGGCTGATGGTCGCATACGGACAGGTCACACTGAAGACCGGCAGGACCGCGCTGTCTAATATCCGCTGTCACATTCGATTCGGTTCGGCCCTTGCAATCTACATTTTGGGTGCATTGATCATAGGCGAGATTCTCTCGTTGATGGGCATCATGGGTATTGTCGGGGATCTGCTTCAGGCCGGTTTTAGCCTTTGGGTAGGCGGACCGGCAGTCAGTCCCTTCTGGATCATCCTGGCCTGTTCAATAGGTCTCTATGGCCTCTTGTGGTACGGGAGGTACCAGGTATTTGAAAAAGTTCTGACTGGCTTCGTGATAGTCATGGCCATATGTTTCATCACCGTTTTCATTATGGTCAAGCCGAGCATTACACAGATCTTGAAAGGCATGATTCCCCAGCTGCCCACCGAACCCGGCGCTTTTGGCATTGTGGCTGCGATGGCTGGGACCACTTGTTCTGCAGCTGTGTTTATCATGCGGAGCATTGTCGTAAGCGAAAAGGGCTGGACCGATAAGCATCTGGAAACGGAAAAAAGAGACGCCGCAGTTTCCGCCGGCATGATGCTTCTGCTCAGTGGGGTCATCATGGCGGTATCGGCGGGCACATTACACATAATGGGTCTCAGACTTAACGATACTGTGGAGATGATTCAGCTTTTCGAACCGATTGGAGGGAGCTTTGCCGCCACGATTCTCATTCTCGGCATCACGGGTGCAGCACTTTCTACGGTGTTTCCGATT
Organism: Acidobacteriota bacterium; assembly: GCA_030597245.1. Lineage (GTDB taxonomy): Bacteria > Acidobacteriota > UBA6911 > RPQK01 > JAPXNP01 > JAUWTT01. Next base: position 1,034 of record JAUVSF010000458.1, on the reverse strand, counting down.
ATTCTGATTGCTCCCTGGCTGATTTGCGACTTCACCGGGCGCCCGAGAAACATTCGTACACCACTGTTTCGAATTCTGGGGCTGTTGGGACTCGTGTTTGCTTTTGGAAGCCTTCTGCTGGAACAGAAACCGCCGGCTCTGGTGATTTTTGCCCAGGCATTTCAGGCCTGTATCCTGCCGGCTGTGGTGATTCCGATCTTTATCCTGATCAATTCACGGCAATTGATGGGAAGCCGGCGAGCCGGGGCGTGGATGAACACCGGCCTGATTTCGGTTCTGCTTTTTTCCTTTTTTACGACCTACCTGGCTTTGGCCGAACTCATCTTCTGACCGGGTGAATTCTGACTTGATCAAGACCTTGTTTGTTTGCCGCCGTAGCCGAAGATTCATGAGAAAATCGAGTTAGAGGCTGAATTCGGAAGTTTAGGGATCGAACAATCAACCCTGAATAATCCAGATAAGAGGTGGTTCACTCAGTGTTTACGGAAAAAGGACACAGTTTGCTTTTCCACAAACCTCATCAGGGTACTGGCGCGGGAATTCGACAGGGTCTTGGCGACTATCCTGTTCTGGATTTGCGTTTCTCGAGTATTCTATAAATTGTGTCTCTTCGACCCACGCATATTACGTAAACAGTGATTTCCTTTTCTTCAACCTCATAAACCAAACGGTAACCCACGGATCTCAGTTTGATCTTGTAATGATGCCTGTAACCATGGATTCTTGCACTATCGACACGAGGATTTTCAAGTCTGCGCCTCAAATGTGCTTTAAATAGCCTCTTTATTTCCGGTGCCAGTTTGTTCCATTCTTTCAGAGCGCTTGGCAAGAATTTCAGCCTATAGCCCATCTAAACTGACCTCGATGGCGTCTTCTTTTTCAGCCTTGCGATCCTCAATGATTCGGCCAAGCTCTATGTCTTCGGCCAGATCCATCAGCTCCTCGTAGGTTTCTTCCGGAATGATATAAGCGGTTGGCTTGTTTCGGGTGAGCAATGCAATCACTTCGCCGTCGGCATTATCGATAAGTGCCTG
>JAUVSF010000076.1 GCA_030597245.1 Acidobacteriota bacterium | reverse complement strand
TGTGCTCGTAGGTTTCAGGAACCTGAGGGATCTTGATATACGTGCACTGCACCACTGCTCCGGCATGGTGTTCCTGGCGGGGGAAGTGAACCAGGTTTTGCGCCTCCATCGGAGGACGGTCACTGTTCTTAGCCAGAATGACGGAGCCGTCAGCCGTAGCATCCTGGAGAGCCACCCAGGTGTCACAGGAAGGCGAGACCTGTGGATCGCCCGGTCCGAACCCGAATGAAAGCGATGCAAGAAGAATCAGAAAAGGAAGGCATATTTTGAGCGTAGGATTCATTCTCTACCTCCAGGGCCGATGATAACAAAGGTAGCTTGACCATCACAGGCTGCAGTCAGGGATCCTCATCGCCACTGTCGATTTGCAGGATAGAGTGTTCATTCTCCTGCTGTTGAATCCGTCCCGACCTGCCGAAAAGCTTCAAAAGAAACACCAGATGGGCGGCCTCTTCAGGAGTGCTTTCAAGCCGATAGCGGCCAGGAGCCTCCAACCCGGAACGGCGGAGCCATAGCCTCAGAGTCTCAGCATTCTCGAGCCCTTCAGGCCCCGCTGTTTCCTTCCAGTCCCACTCAATCTTCCGGACGGGGGATCCAGCCGCCTCGCTCCCGGCGTCCCTCCTTTTCGCCCGTGGGCGGTAGTCACTACCCTTGATGTTCGGGACTTTGTCCGAAACCGGAAAACCCTGGGCTACCCAGTTTGTCCAACCCCCGTCCAGCAATGTGACAAAAGGATGACCTGCATCGATCAAGTTCCACCAAAACCAGGCGGCCTCCGGACCTCCGCTCCGGTCATAGATCACAACCTGTGTGTGTTCGTGAATACCCAATTTCTGGAAAAGCTGCTCAATTTGGTACCGTGAAAGCGACCGTGCCCGTTGACCGAATCCAAGCGGCACCGAAACGGCGTTGGGAATATGAGCCGAGAAGTACTCCTGTGGATTCCGCACGTCAAGAATCCGACACTCGTTGAGTAGAGCAGATTTCCGATCCAACAGGTAGGGAGACCAAAGCCAGCCCGGGTCGGGAAAGCCCTTTCTTCCACGGAGCCCGATCAGGTAGCGTCCGAGCGCCCTGGCTCGCTCGCCGGAGAATTCCACTCCCCGGGCAGAAAACGACTCCCCCCGAAACTGGCCCACCAGTCCTACAGGCGGTCTTCTCCCGATCCCGGCCAAAGGCACGACATTGTAGTAGTCGGTGGCATCGCCGTCATCACCATGGCATCGATGACAGTGGGAGCGATAGAGGGATTCGCCAAGAGGATTTCGAGAAGCCCCGCCTCTTGCCGGAGCCAGGCCGACCGAGCTTAGTGCGAGAAGTAGGGACAATGGTAAGTAGAAAGCAACTCTCCCCCTCAGCGACGAAGTGAAAAGCCTGAAGCTCGGCTTAGAGAACTTCAGCCCCATCGGCTCAGCTCCGCTCTCAATAGAACGGATGGGCCAAAGATCTATGGGATTTGTGGGCATCTTTGGGTCAATCCTGCCAGATCAACGGATAGTCCCGAGGCTTCTTGATCGAAGAGAGGCTGAGATCAACGTCGAGATCAGGCAAATAAAGATGCTTCTCGTGGAGACGCACAAGGTTCAGGACATCGGTGATTCTCGCTTCTCGAAACCAGGGGAACTCGGAGCACGGAAGGAAGTACTCCGTTGAACGGACGAAAACCCGCAAACCGTGTCGATCGACGTTTGTGATTTCAACCTCGGAAATGCGTTTTCCAGGCGGCTGTGATTTCATCACGACGTTCCAGTATCTTCTCTTTCAGGTCGCCAATCTGGGATTCGGAAAAGTTGTAGTTTCAGGCCGGCATCACGTAGGGCTCAATCCAGAACCTGGCCTCTCCATCCGGACAGTAGACATGAATATGAATTCGTTTCTCTTCGCGAGAAAAGAAAAAGAATCGGTACTCCTTACCATCGGAATACTGTCGGACTCACTATAGCATCCTACACTCCTGAATATCCGTCTTTCAAAAGAACCTGGATCGACCGTTGAGTCTCCTCGATGGCCAAGCCCGTTCCGACTAGGAAGCCGCTTGCTCCATTTGTGCCCCATTCAGTGCCGGAACTCTCCCCAGGAATATTCACAATAGACTACGAGCCAATCGCGCTGTGGGGAAACGCAGTCGCAGAGCGGCTTGCCAGAGGTGAGCAAAGGGGTTTACCCCAGGAAACGGCTGTAAGTTGTTGAAAAACGGTTGTAAGGGAGAGGTGCCAGGTCGAATTCACCCCGTTGTCAACAGAAACGCCGATGGTGACCTGGGGAGCCTAACGGAAAAAGACGAGCGGGTAAAAACATGCTCCGGATGCTTCACCCTTTCCATTACGCTGACAACGTTGAATCTGCGAAACTCATGCCGCCCCGCAAGGCGGGACTCCGGTGAGGGGATCGCCGGCAACCTAGGGCTGGCCCTCCTTCGTCGGGCACTCGCCCTGGGCTCTGCGCATGTCGTCCCGCAAGGCGGGACTCTGGAAACGCAACCGGGGGAATAGGCATCCGGCATCCACCTTCGCTCTCCGAGCTACGGCGCGACAGGTTCCTCCTGCGCTCTTCGAGCTATGGAGGACAGGTTTGGCATTTGTCATTTGTCACTTGTCATTTGTCACTGGAACCGGGTACTTCAACGGACTGAGAAACCTCTACAGCGCGAATGCCTCGACCACTGATTTCCTTTGTCTTCACGGTGAGCCCCACATCTGAGGAACCTCAGGCAAGCGATTTCTCAGCTTCCAGAGATGCGCGAGAGCTAAAGCACTCGCCTCCGACTACTTGCCAAACGAAACAAGTTTTCGAGAAGCCGGGGACTTTACCCGCGGCTTCGCCGTACAGCCACGCAGGAGATGAACAACTGCCTCCCCCAGGAACAGCAGCGCCAACTTCCGGGTCAGGGTAAGCAGGTGGCATGAGGCTATTGGCATTTCCACGCGGACAGGGGAGAATGGCTTCGACCTCAGGTTAAGCAGTTTTATGAAAAAAGGAACAAGGGAAGGCGTTTCTCACTGGTTGTTTTCCGCAAGTGTCGGAGTAGTTTGCCTGGGGTTAGTCTCGACGGCTCAAAATGAGTGACAGGCAACGCCGACGCTTCCTTCAGGTGGTGCTGAACCTCACTGGAGAAAAGATGCGTCAAACAGTACTCATCATAACGCTTCTGTGTATCGGCGGAATTCCGCTTAGCGGATGTTCCACCGAGCGTGTGGACTCTGACGAGACTTCGTTCACCGACTACAAGCAAGAGAACCGAATAAGGTACACCGTAGTCCAGCCAGGTGAACATCCATCATTGCTTTTCTCGGCTGCCGAATTGGGTGATTTGAGAGCCAAGGCTCATGGTGACGGCCTTGCGCGTGAGATGTGGGACAAGATCAAGGCACTGAGCGATGACTGGACAATGTCCGGCGAGTGGACGAAAGAGGGAATGGAAATGAACGCCAAGGCGCTGGTCTACCTTGTTGAAGACGACCAGGATGCCGGGCGAAACGCACTTGAAGAGTTCAAAGAACTTCTGGATACGATAGAGCCGTACGAATACTATCTCAAAGAAGTGGACTCCGATTTCTTCCAGACCGAACACTGGCCCAAGGCGTTCGCATTCGCCTACGACTGGCTTTACGATCTGATGACCGAAGCTGACCGGAAGAGAATTGTCGACAAGCTCGAGCTTTGGTGTGACGCTCTCTACAGGCATACCGAATCGTGGTGGTGGCGCAATGCAGAAATCAACTGCGGAGCGATACCGGTCGGTGCCCTTGGACTTCTCAGTAATGCGATACGGGCTGAATCCGACCACCCGGATCTGGAGCTCTGGCTCTCCAGTGCTACCGAACGGTTGCGTGATAACTACTACACGTTCAGCTGGCGAACCAACGGTATCTGTACCGAGGGTCCCTGCTATGCCCATTACCACAAGAACGCCACCATGTTCGGCGAATCGCTGCGCAGGTTAGGCGGTGAAGATATCATCACGAATCGCGGTGTGCTTAGTGCAATGACCTATCAGAGGTTTCAGTGGCAACCCCAGGGAGGTTGTGGCCCGATTGGAGACAACACAGAGTATGGTAGAAGAGTTTTTCAATCGATCTACCTCTTTGGAATTGGCGAAACAAATGATAGCACCGGATTGTGGACATTCGAGAGATTTACCGACCGCGCGCGTCTCAATCCCATCTATGCTTTTATCTTTTATCCCACGGATATTGAACCGGTAAGTCCGGGAACCCGGGACCTTCCTACCTCTAAATACTTCGAGATCACACCCAAGCGGGCTGGATACATTATCAGCCGTTCTGAATGGGACAGCGAACGGGCACACTATTTCTCGTTCGTCACTCGTTACGGCGACGTCAACCACCAGCACTACGACATGAACACATTCCTTTTCAACGCCTTCGACACCAAGTTCGCGACCCACGAAAATCTTTTCACCTATGGAAACGATCTCCATGGAGCAGACATTGAGCACAATATCGTGATAGTCGGTGAGGGTGGCATGCCGGTAAATGACCGGCAATCCGCCGGGGATGACTGCTCGCTGTACGGTTATCTGACCGGCCTTGGACTGGGGCATTTCGCGGATTACGTCCGTGGGGGTGGCCGGCTTTCCTATGCCGACCGTTCAGTCACCTCATCTACTCCTGCCGTGCGTGCGGACAGGACCGGGGTTTTTGTCAAGCAGGGGTCTAATCCGTATGTGATCATGGTAGACGATTTCCAGAAAAGCGAGTCTGCTGACCATGATTACCACTGGCAATGGTACAGCGAGGTGAAGGAATTGAGCGGCGGGACCGGTACCCTTTTCGACCCGTTTGTTCTTTCCGGTGATGAGTCATCCTGTGCGGTTGCGTTCTTGACTCCATCTGAGCCCAATTCTACTTTCGAGGTGGCGTACGGAGGCAACAAGAGGCATCCGAAGGAGTTGGGGCTTATCCGCGTGGGTCTTCGCGGCAAACGAGTCCGGTATTTTTCTATTGGAGCCGCGTGGGAAAAGGGCAGTAATGCACCTGTATTCAAAAAGGGCCCGGTGGTACATGGGAGTCCCGAGGCCATGAGCCTGGTCGTTGAGGGAGAGGATTACAGCGACCTGATCATCTGGCAGCCCGAGGAAATAGCTGGTCAGTCCGGTGAGACTCTAACTTGCGAGTCGGTGGTGAGCAATGGATTCCTGACCGTGGTTCGCAGGACCGCCGTTGGAACAGTGACCGGCTACGTGCTCGGGGACGGCACCTATCTTGAAGTCGACGGCAACCTTCTGGCTGAGGGACGACATATCTGGAGCGTGTCGGCGGACAGTAAACGTTTGTTCGCTACCGGAGGAAGGCGTGCCCGTGAGAATCAAGAACCGTATCCAGCCTCGGGAAAGGCTTGGGCCCCATCTCGAGGCACAGAAGTTTTCGTCGATGACCGAAAGGTTGCAATAGTCCCGAACCTCAAGGGTATGGTGACAATCGGAGGTTGAACTAAATGGGGACACGTCCGAACTTACAGCCTGAAGCCGTTTCATCCCTGGTTCTTATTCCCGGTCGGGCGCCGTTTTCTTTCGGCCCGTTGAAAAAACGAAGAGATGTCGCCTCGCTTCATTTCCAAACCGGCGATCTGAGAAGGAGTCTGCTATGCGAATTGACTGTCGATTGTTTCTGATTCTGGTAATACTCACAACCTCGCTGTACTCAAGAGAACGGACACTAACGAAAGAGGAGTTGAAGGATAAGGTCACTGCTTTCTGGCATGGTCAACTTGTCGGAAACTATATGGGGTTTCCTTTTGAGACAGTATTCATTGAAGAACCGGTTCCGGTTCTGGTTGACCGAATCTATACCTGGGCAGACGCCGGCCAAATTCGTTTGAATGATAATGACAGGCGCAGTTTCACTCCAATCGTGGCAGAGATGTTCGAAGGGGCATTCGCAGATGATGATACGGATATTGAGTTTGTGACGCTCCATGCGGTTGAGAAATATGGTCTTGACATTACGTATCCTGAGATTACACAGATGTGGAAAAACCATATCAATCGAAAAATCTGGGTGGCCAATCGGACCGCAAGAAACCTTATGGATCAAGGGTTGATTCCGCCGGATACGGGGGCAAAGAGGAACAACAAAAACTGGTTTCAAATAGATCCCCAGTTAGTCAATGAAATCTGGAGCGCTTTCTACCCTGGAATGGTGGAGCGAGCCGCTGAGCGCGCGGAATGGGGAGCTCGAATCACCAGCGACGATTGGGGGATACATCCCACTATTGCATATGCGGTGATGTACAGTGCCGCTTTTTTCATCGATGATGTGGAACAACTGGTGGATATGGCCTACAGGAGGATACCCCAGGAGGGACCGTTTTACGAAGGTATGACCGACGTGATCCGGTGGCATAAGGAAGACGCGGATTGGCGGAAAACCCGAGAGCGGATTCACGACAAATATTACCGTTACAAGAAAGGTGACTATGAAGCACCTGTCTCTGTTGTGAGTTCGCTGATCAACGGACTTTGCGGAGTTATGGCGATTCTGTACGGCGAGGGAGATTTCATGAGAACCACAGGGATTGCTGTTTCAGCCGGATACGACTGTGATAATCAGGCGGCCACCTGTGCAGGACTAATTGCCACCATGAACGGTGCTCGTTCTATTCCGGAGCGATTCACCAGGAAGCTCCCATCGAGAGGTGAGTGGACAGTGCCGTTTAACGATCGTTACATCAACTGGACTCGGGATGGACTCCCAGTCGACAACCGTATCTCAGACATCGTCGATCGGATTGTTGCTATAGCTGAGAGGGCCATTCTTGAGAACGGAGGTCGAAAAGCTGAGGTCAACGGCAAGGAAGCATATATCGTCCAATGTGATTTCTGAGGATAGAAACCAGGGGAGAACGCTCTTGAAGAACCCAAAGCCCGGGGGCTTCGGGTCACGTACGTTGTCGCACCTTTAACCACTTTGCGAACTTGGCGGGCTTTGCGTGAAATCAATTCGCCTCACGCCAAGAACGCAAAGAGAGGGTTGGGTTTTCGGTTCTCGACAGAGCCGGCTCTACAGTCCAACGCGAAACTGTCCGGTCAGCTTGATGTCCTCTGCGGAGGCGCCGACCATCAGGTTGAAGGCGCCAGGTTCAACGACACGCTCCATACGAGCATTCCAGATGGCTAATTCATGTGCAGGGATAGTGAAGTGAAGCCGACGGCTTTCGCCCGGCTTGAGGGACACCTTTTGGAACCGAATGAGACGCCGATTAGGCGTCACCGTGGAACTGTAAGCGTCGCGATAGTAGATTTGGGCAACTTCCTTACCCTCCCGATCGCCGGTGTTATGCACCACGAAACTGAATGTAACATCGCCGGTTGCTGTGATCAGGGGCGAGTCAATCTTCAGGTCGGAGTAGTCGAACGTCGTGTAGGACAGGCCGTAACCAAAGGGCCAGAGCGGGTCCGGCGAGGAGAAGACATAATCACGGCCAGGTTCTTCGAGTGTGCCCGGCTTGTGGTAGACACCACGATCAGCCGGTTCGAAGTCATACACGGTGGGAATGTGACCGACACTTCGCGCCACGGACACCGGCAGACGGCCCGACGGGTTGACCTTGCCGAAAAGGATGTCGGCAATGGCGTGACCGCCTTCCTCGCCCGGATAGAACGCCTCGACGATGGCGGGGATGTGATCGTTCATCCACGGAATTGAGAACGGGCGACCGTTAACAAGCACCAGCACCACAGGTGTTCCGGTGGCGTGGATTGCTTTGACCAGATCCTCCTGCGGGCCGGGAATTGTCAGATCAGTGCGGTCATAGCCCTCCCCCACGGTTGCGAGTTTACCGATGGATCGGTCCGCCTGGCCGCCCGGCAGGCCGCCGCCGATGTTCATGCTGGTGTCGCCCACCACGACGAGGGCCACATCGCTCTCCCCGGCGGTCTTCACCGCTTGGCTAAAACCGCTCGTGTCAGAACCGACCCAGTCGCAGCCGCGGGCATAAGTAACTTCGAAGCCGCTCTCCTTGCCCTGTTCCCGGACTGCCTCGAGAACCGTCACACCCGCGGAGTTGTCTTTAGTAGCCGAATAGTCACCAAACTGAACCTGGTCGGCGTTGGGTCCGATCACCGCAACACGCTTAAGTGCACGGGCATTCAAGGGCAGCAAGGCGTTGTCGTTCTTCAGCAGGATGACCGATTCCTCGGCGACACGTCGCGCGAAAGCCACCATCTCCGGGGTGTGGAGGTGCTTGTCCAGTTCTTCGACAGGGACGGCCGCATGGCCGCCGTCGAAAAGACCCGCGCGGAATTTGGTGCGAAGCACGCGCACCACCGAGCGGTCGATAAACTCCATGGGAACGCGTCCCTCGCGGACGAGTCGGGGCAAGTGCTGGTAGCAGGCCGGCGAGGGGGCCTCGAGGTCCATGCCTGCTGCAAAGGCCATCAGGGCGGCATCGGCAGGCGTCGGTGCAACCTGGTGGAGTTCGTGAAGGAAGGAAACACCGCCCCAATCGGAATAGAGGTACCCGTCGAAACCCCACTCGTCACGCAGAACCGTAGTCAGGAGCCAGTGATTGGCATGGGCGGGGACGCCGTCAACGCTGTTGTACGAGGGCATTAGCGAGGCCACGTGCGCCTCCTTCACCGCCGCCCCGTGGGGGACGAGGTAAAGCGACCGCATCTCCCGTTCGCCCACCGAAGCCCCGGCGATGTTGATCCCCGCGCGCGGCATCTCGTAGCCTGCAAGCACTTTGGACATGCATAGCATCTTGTCACGCGGCAGGGGGTCTTCGGACAGGTTGACGCCCTGCATGCCCTCGATGTAGGCGACGACGAAGCGGGACACCAGATAGGGACACTCCCCGAAGCACTCCTCCACGCGGCCCCATCGAGGGTCGCGAGCCAGGGTTGACATGGGTGACAGGGACTGGACCACCCCGCAGGCGCGGATCTCTGAGGCGATGGTCGAGGCCATTTCTCGGATCAGGGTCGGGTTCCAGGTTGAGCCCTGCGCAATGGTCTGCGGATAAATCGTGGTCCCCAGCGAAAGGCCTCCGTGCAAGGTCTCGATGACGGTAAGGAACGGGATTCCGAGACGCGTTTTCGTCAGTGCGTATTCCTGTGCGTCGCGGTTGTGAATCGCGATGTCGCGGGCATGGGCGCCAAAGGGGCCGGAGATGCAGCCGTAGCTCAGGCCCTTGAACGTGGTGTCCAGGGACTCGGCGGTTACTGTACTATCTTGGATTTCGAACTGCTTCGGCTGTTCGTGGAGTTGTGCAACCTTTTCCTCAAGGGTCATGCGCTCCAGTAGATCCGCTATCCTTTCATCCACTGGCAGTGCGGAACTCTGGTAGGGCTTGCCCCCTACTACACCGATACAAGTCATGCTCAAGAGCAGAGCAAGATGGACCGGCAACATTCTCATACTTGTGCTGGGTTTGGCCTTCAGTGATTTCATTTGCCTATCCGTCAATTTTCGACCATGTGTTAAATGGCAGCCAGGTTCCTTCCCTTGGTTGTGGGGCAACCAGAGCGTTGCAAGGAGACCCACTGGAGGTGTGCCGCCGTTCCAGAGAACGACATTGCATTGACGGGAGCCGTTTTCCTGCAATAGCTGCCCACAAAGAACTGCCTGTACTGTACATGTAGATAGACGCTTTTACTGGCCGCTTTCTTAGGATAACAGTTGGCGGGTTGTCGCGAGAGTTTTGCTTTACGCTTGAGCAAACCTTCCTGCGCGTCGTCCGGACTGAGCGATGGCAGCCGAGATCCTGTTTGGACTCTACGAGGGCCTGTTGTGGTCTGAGCAACAGACCCTTTAGCGAGGGGGCATTTCCTGGGTCCCAACGAGATTTACGACACCCTCACAGATTCCGGCATTACGGCTGAGCAATGGTGATCGCTGTGCCGTTGCTGTCTTCGTCCGGATCTGAGTTCAACTTCTGGATATAGACCAGTGTCGAGTGGACAATGTCGTTAACCGTGAATGTTACGCTTGCCACTGCGGATTTGAGACGCTTCTTCGTCACGCTACACAATCCGCTCGAATCCGTCGTACAGCTGCTGTCTCCACCTGAACTCCAGGTACCTGAAACCGCAGCATTCGAAACCGGAGCTCCGTTCCCGTCTTCAACATGTACAGTTACAATAGCATCCCATTTTTTCGAAGTCCCGGCGGTTGTTCCATCCAGATCAGCAACATGAAGAGCAAGAGCGGCCTCCGTAGTGGCCCAAGCCGAGCTCGAATATCCCAAGTCGCCGGCTGAGTTGAACGCCAGTACTCGATAATAGAACGTTGTGCTCGGGGAAAGGCCCGGCTCGCGGAAGGAAGGGGCCCCGGCGGATACCGTCGCTATTCTGCCCCACGACGTTGACCCATTCGGCGATCTCTCAACATAGAAGCCCAATTCATTCGATGAGTTATTTGTCCATGTCAGGTCAATCTGGCTGGAAGATACTGCGTTGGCCACCAGTCCAGTTGGAATTGCCGGTGGAGAACCGCCAATATCGCGCTCGGTACGGATGAGCAACTGGTCCACATAAACGGTGTCCTTGCCTGTGGCCCCCTTGGTCCGGTCAGTGTCCTCAACACGGACATACACCGTACCCGCTGTCGCAGGAGGTAGCATCGCGACGAGGAAACTGCCCGTACTCGTGTTGCCGTCAACCGTGAACACCGGCGTAAAGAAAGATCCATCCGTCGAGTATGAAAACTCAAACCGGTCACCGTCGCTTGAAGAATTTCCCCAGGCGTTGGCAAAAAGCGTGACAGCACTTCCGGATTCCACTTCGAACGTCCACTGAAACCGCAACCGACTGACTCGGTTTTTCGGAGCACCCGTGGTTGTGACTTCGGTGATGGACTGAACATTGCCATCATCCGTGTGAGTGTTGGTGTAGCTTCCGGAAACCGAACCCCAAGTCAGGATCTGACCAATGGCCAACTGGTCAACAATCGGAGGAGGCACAGTAACAACAATCTTGAGCAAAGCAGTGTCAACGAGGTTTCCATCGCTGACCTGTACCGTGAAGCTGTTAGGGCCTTCGTCCGCGTCAGATGGTGTGCCACTGAGACTTCCATTGGAAGCCACGTTCAGCCATCCCGGAACAGAGATCTCGGAATAGGTCAGCCCGTCACCATCAGGATCAGTCGCCGACCCGGCCAGACTTCCGGAGTATGGTTTGGCAGCCTCGGCAATTCCACCATCGATTGGATCCTGCAAGAATGTTGGAGCGTCATTGATTGGCGAAACCGTCACCGTCACAGTCGCGCTATCAGAGCCTCCGTTGTCATCAGGGATGTAATAGGTGAAGGAATCGGTCCCATAGAAGTTAGAATGCGGCGTGTATGTCACGTCGGGCAAAGAGAGACTCACCGATCCGTTTGAGGCGCTACCTACGCCGGTCACCCGTAATGGATCGTTTTCGGGATCCGTGTCGTTAAAAAGGACGTCAACCGTAACCGACGAGTCCTCGTTGCAGGTATCCGAATCGTCAACGGCAACCGGTGAGCCGTTGCCCGCGATTACCGTGACTCTCAACTCGGCACTATCAGTGCCTCCGTTGCCATCGTCTACCTCAACAGTCCAACTGTTCGGACCTACGTCGGAGCTCCCCGGTGTACCCGAAAGCGTGCCATTGGCTGCGACTGCTAACCAAGACGGACCGCTGACCTTTGAGAAGGTCAACGGCTCGTTGTCTGGATCAGTCGCATCGTCCGAGATTGTGCCACTGTAGGCCGTACCTTCATTTGCATCCGCTTCAACGATGGGATCGCTGGTGAAGGAGGGTGGCAAATTGATCTCTGTCCCCTTTAAGGCGGCGATCTCACACCACAAATCAGAATCCTGCCACGCGTTCAGTTTGAGATCCCAGATTGCGATTCCGGTTGGTTCCGCCAAATCGTAACGGACTTCCTGGACATGCGCCTGAGCCGATGTTCCTCGACCACTTGAATCTCCCCACGAAGCCAGCCATGAAGGCATCCCCATCAGAACGGCATCACCGGAATAGCCGGCAGCGTAGCCTGCATCCTGCTGAAATGAGTATTTCTGATATCCATCACCGCCCTCATAAAGGTCTTGATAGCCCATAGCGTGGATATTGTCGACCTCTCCCAGCCAGTCAGACCACCAGTTCTGATTCGGTGCATTCCAGATGTAATGGAATGAATTGACAGTCAAGACCTTTCCGCGTGAATCGAGTTCGAGCCAGAGGTCGTGGATGAACTGATCGAAAGCGGCTCGATCACTGTCGAAGGTCCCAATTCCTTCCAGATCTATGTCAACCCCGTCGAGGCCGAGACGATCCATCTCTGAGACGAGGGCGTTGACAAAGGTCGTCCGGTTGCTCCCGAACGCCGAGCGCGCAAGATCCCAATCCCATGAACCATTGTTGTTATAGACGGTCAACAAACATTCGATTCCGTTGGCACCACACCAATTCGTCCACCAACTGACATCTGAATCGGTAGGTGTGTACGACTCATGATCTGCATACTTGATGGTCCCGTCGGCCAGAGGTACCCAGAACTGTAACCCGACTCGAGTGAGTCCATCTTTGGCATCACAAGTCCCAAAGTCTGCCTCTGCTGCTGCCTGGCACTCGGAGATCGCGTAAGGCGGCACCCAGGTAATGATCTCCATAGACGGCTCAATGACCGAAGCCCGGTACTCGGCAATGATTGGGGCAGTCAGGTCTCCAGTCCTTGCGTTATCCCGCGTACCGTCGATTCCGGTTGGATAGCTCTCGTAGTTGATATCGGGGTTCGAGAAATAGTCCTGTCGAGGGCAAGAGCCACACGGATTAGAGTAAGACATGATCGTTCTGAACAGACCATCCACGTAGTGTGCAAAGGACCATGGATAGGAGGCCTGTTCGGGAGTGCCCCCGTTTTCAGGGTTGTGTTCGAATCCGAAATTGTGACCAAGTTCATGGGCGAAGGTACTGTTGCCGAGGCAACCGCGATCGGTGACGGAAAAGGCATGACTCGCGAAACCCGGGCCCGGGTTACGTTGAATCCACGCAATGCCACAGTATGGGCCTCCGTTTTCCACGATGTGTGCCACCATGTCGGCCCCAAACTGATCACGCAGGCCGGCAACTGTCGAATCGTTGGTAGCCCAATTCAAGTCGGCTTCGATGTCGCCGGTGTCATTGTGGCTAACCTCCTGCGTATGCACGAGCCTGGCTCGGGCAGTCATATCGCTGTCAATAAACGCCGTGTTCATGGCATCTACCGCTGACTGGATCTGAACTTCCACCTGCGCTTCACCACCGGCACTGGAGCGCGCTTGAGGCGAATAGGTGACCATGACATCAATCTCGTCCGCAGCGTCAAGTTGAGACGTAGCGTACATGGGGTCGATTCCGTCCCGTGGATATTTGGAGTTACTTTGTCCCATTTCAGGAAGATCTACCGGGATACCGACATCGTCAGGGAAAAGAGAAGGATCCAGTTTCTCGACGACATGTTTGCGACCACGATGCGGACGGATTTCAAAAAGTTCCTGGCCGATTCTGACCTTTCCAGCCACATAGCCGCGCTTCAGGGTCAGAATGGCACGACTGTCCGGCTCTGCGATTGCGCGACCTCGCCAAACGAGATTGCCAGGGCCACGTTTTTCTAAGCCGTCTCTCACCAGCGTGACTGTGCTGCCATCGGGCAACTGAAGCTCCAGTTTGGCTGACCCTTTGTTCAGCACTTCGGTGTCGATATCGCCCGCTACCGCTGACACCCCGTATTTCCCAGGTGTCACATGCTCTGGAGGGCCCTTGAACAGGCGCCCTGGCGGATCAGCCATACCCTGTCCAGAGACAGAGTCAGTGAAACCGCCTGCTGCGAACAGCAGAATCAGCATGAACTGAATGATTCCAAGAAGGAAAACCGACCAGTCGTTATTGCGTGTCATATTCGCGCTCCCGCGGTCTCTCTGGTGGGACCAAGAGGTTAACAAGGGTTTGAGATTGAGTCCCGTTGACGTCCTCAACCTCTCTAGTTTCAACTCAACACTCTAACGACAGATGTGATTGCTATCACATCGCACATTTGGAGAAACTTTCTAAATGTTTCGGCGACCGCCGAGAACCACACGCTTGCCCGACACCAGCCCCTTCCGATATCTGAAAGCCACGGAGGGCAAGGGGACCTGGAGCCCAAACCAGCCCAAAGTGATTGGAACAGATCGGTGCCTCACAC
>JAUVSF010000070.1 GCA_030597245.1 Acidobacteriota bacterium | reverse complement strand
TCCTCTCGGCATATAACTAGAACGACCCAGAGACAAAAACTGCGAAAGTTTCCGGCTTCGAAGTGGAATTGATTCGAAACGCTCCCATCCTGAAAACCAGCCTGTCCCCTTTACCTCCTGAAAACCAGCCTGTCCCCTTTACCTCCCCTTTACCTCCCTCATCATGCAACGCAGAAGTACGGGCAAGGGCAAGTAGACATCCAGAGCCTTTTCAATCGTGCGGAAGATAGGTTTCCAGCCTGTAGTGACGGCCTGGAAGGCCATCCTCCGTCCGCAGTGGAAGATAAGCATGTCGGCAAGTAACAGGCAGAGATGCCCCGCTTCCAGGCTGCCGACTGAATTGACCATGCAGAGCCGTCGCCTCCAAACCGGTGCTGTAGACAGCATCAGTTCTTCGATTCCGTTACCTTTTCCAGCCAGTCTTGGGATCCCCGGCCGCCGACAGCCAACTGCTTCTTGAAGTCGGTCAGCGAGCAGTTCAGCTTCCGAACCTGCTCGCCGGGAAAGCAGTACAGCCTGCCCGATTTGATCAGGGGAATGTCGGGCACGAAGACCGTCGACCAGCCGTTTGCAGCAGTTTCGGTGACAACAGCGGGCTGCCAGTCGCCATTCACCAGCACCAGGACTGGAGAAGCTGACTTCGACGCAGCCGGGGCCGTCTGACCCGTGACCTTCTGGTAAGTCTGGAAAATTGGAGTCCGCTGCAGAATGGTGTCCTCCAGCCATGACTTGATTGAGCGCCCCAAAGCAGTGCGTACTATCAGCCATCCACACAGCCAGCTTATGAGGAGTAAGAAAATGAGGGTCAGAAAACCCAGGCTCGAAAGACCCCCTAATGAGAATTGGCTCCAGGCAGAGTCTGTTTCAAGGGAACTACGGCCTGCTCGAGGGTTTTGCGCAGCTGAATCAGTGTATGAACGAGAAACACCAGGGGTGCCAAGACCAGGAGCCCACCGAGTAGAGTGATCTGTACGTGGTGTCTGAGACTTGGCAGCAGTTTTTCGCGTGCTTCGAGTTTCATGGACAGTAACCTCCAATACCTGAAGTGCCTAAATCAAAGAGGACTCTTCACTTCGCCGATCCCAGGCTGTCAGCAGGTGACAGGCTGGATGCCCTTCCCTTTGCGCCTTTTGCGTTCTTGGAGTGAGGAAAGCCTATTTCACGCAAAGTTTGCTAAGGAAGAAAGAATCCCTGAGACAGATCTTCGAGCACGAGCATACTCCTTCGCCAAGGCTTCGGAGGATAGGCTCGATCACCGGTCACTCGTCCCCTGCAGTGCCCATGACTTGAATGGCAATGTCACGGTGACGGGGACGATTGTCGAAATCCAGAACCACAATTTGCTGCCATGTCCCGAGTCTCATTCGTCCATTGACAAAAGGAACCGCCAGAGACGGCTTCAGCAGGGAAGCCCGAACATGTGAAAACCCATTCCCGTCATGCCAGGTCTCTTCGTGATGATATTCTGTTGTCGGAGGTGCCAACCGATTGAAGAGCTCTTCCAGGTCATTCACGAGGCCCGGTTCGTACTCCACCGTTGTTATGCCGCCCGTTGAACCGACAACGAAAATGGTCACGACCCCCTTTTTCGCTCCACTCTCCAGGATCTTCTCCTGTATCTGAGAGGTGATGTCCACAACGTGGCAGAAACCCTTAGTGTTTAGCGTCAAGGAGAAGTCCTTTACCAACATAATTTCGAAGTCTAGCACAGCGCGATCCGTTCTCACAGAACCATGCAGATCGGGAATTTGGGGACCCCATTATGCGGCAGACATTCCTCAGCTTCACTCCGATAGCCGACCAGAAGGTTCTTGGGCTGGAGTCAGGCGAACGACAGGGAGAAAAGCAGGGCAAGGATGCGGGGAGGAGCACCTCAACGCTTCTGGCACGCTGGGCAATAGTGGGTTCCGCGCTGCCCAACTATGATCTTCAGGATCACGGAATCGCAACGGTAGCAACGTTGGCCTTCCCGTCCATAGACGTTCAGCTGTTCCTGGAATCCTCCCACCGCACCGTCGCTATCCACAAAATCGCTAATGGTCGTGCCCCCGGCAACAATGCCTTTTCTGAGTACATCTGGAACAGCTTCGAAAATGCGAACCTTCTCATATTTCCTGAGGTAGCGAACTCTGCGACCCGGATAGACGCCGGCCTGAAATAGAGCTTCGTCCGCATAGATGTTTCCCACTCCGGCAACGAAACCCTGATCGAGCAGCAGGCTCTTGATGCGAAGCTTCCTGGTTCCCATCTTCTCGAGAAAGCCCTTCAGAGTGTAACTTTCGGAAAACGGTTCCGGACCCAACCTTGAGAAAAGAATTTCTACGCTCTCGTCCGAAATGTCAAAAAGGTAGACCTTGCCGAACTTCCTGACATCGCGAAAAAACACCGACGTACCAGTTGCAAAGTGAATCTGAAAGTGGGTGTGGCGATCAGGGGCATGTTGGCGGGTGCGTTGAAGGCCGGTCACCGGATGGCGGAGGAAACGGTTCGAGTCTCTCGTTCCAGGATTGCGCAAGGTGAGTTGCCCTGTCATTCCCAAGTGGACGATCAGCCGATGGCGCTCCAGTTCAAAGATGAGGTATTTCGCTCTTCGCCTCAAATCACAGATCACCTGGCCGGGGATGTGGAGGCCCAATAACTCAGGATCCATCTGAAAGACCTTTGACCCATCCGCCGTGACTCCATCGATCCGCTGTCCCTTGATCTTCGGCAGGAGTCCTCGCCGGATAGTCTCAACTTCAGGCAACTCAGGCATAGCTTAGCTCACGGAATGAAGGGTGGAGTACCCAATCCCCATCAGAAATCGTCAATCGCAGACGGCTTGGCTCGGGGGCTAGGACTCGAACCGAGATCGGCGGCTCCAAAGGCCGCTGTCTTACCGCTTAGACGACCCCCGAGCGGGAAGGACCTATGATAACCGAATCGAGTTGTAACGTGAAGCCTGGCAGTGGTTGCCTTGCGACAGCGATGATCAGATGAATTGAGGACCGCGGGACAGGGGAGCATCAGCAGAAATCAACCGGCGACAGCGCAGGAGTTCTTCCCTCCTGTCGGTAAAGAACAGCGAGAGTGAACTCACAGCGTTGTCGAAACTCTGCAGCAGGACAGATGTCGGGATCCCATAGTTGTTCCCCACGTAGACCATCAGTCTGCCGTACGCCTCCGCTAAATCAACAGAGCCATAGCTCGTCACCGGCTGTTCTACAAGCGTCAGGCGCCTCACCTGTCCAAAGATCCCGCCCCGAATCATCAGTTCGGCAAAGGGAACGTACTCACAAGAGAAGGTCCAGACGGTCCGATCCTCGGGCAGGGCTTCGAGGCAACGCACCGCTTGCTCTGCTGCTTTTCGGCTGTACAACCTGTATCCACTCTGCAGATCGGGGTCTTGACCACCCCAGAATCGTTCATCGGCCACCGCTCCTGCCTGAGCAAGGGAAAAGCGTACCAGATCAAGTAAGATCCTGTTGGTCAAGCGTTCCCATTGCTCCCTAACCCATCCCATCGGCTTCTCGAGCGATTGGCGTGCCCCGATCACAGAAATCAGCTCGTTTTCAACCTGTTCCTGGATATCGAATCCCATGCTGACAAGTCTTGGGATGTCCTCTGCCGCGTGGTCGCCGTCGCAATCTCTGGTGATAACGAATTGAAAATCGGAGTTCTCCATGACTCCGGCGAGACCGGCTGCAACGGCACCTGCCTTTGCGCGGTTTTTCGGCAGGACATGAATTGGGAGTCCGGAAAAGGAAGCATTGGGGCTGCTGGATAGAACACGCTCAGCCGCAGTATTACGGTCTACGACAACAAGACTGCGCTCAGGCCGGCAGAATAAAGCCTGGTCCCTGAAAACCGGCTCCAGGATGTTATAGATCTGGTTTTCGGGCACTGAGGGATCGAAGTGAACGGGAACAACAACGGCCACCAGATCGCGAATTTGATCTATGGAGCGCACAGCTCACCTCACAGAACCTATTTCACCCGACTTGCTGAAAAAACTGGCGTTAGGTGAAGTCCTAAGTTTCGTCGGCCGGCTTGGTAATTCCGAGCTCGATCTTGACCCTCTGCTCGATTTCCTCGGATACGGACTGATTCTCTTTCAAGAATGCTTTTGCATTTTCCCGACCCTGCCCGAGGCGCTCTTTCCCATAGGAGAACCAAGATCCAGATTTCTCCACAATGTTCTTCTCGACGGCAAAATCGAGCAACTCACCGTAGCGCGATATACCTTCGCCGAACATGATATCGAATTCAGCTTCCTTAAAAGGAGGAGCCAGCTTGTTCTTGACGACTTTTACTTTGGTTCGGTTCCCAACATTCTGATCCCCGTCTCGCAATGAACCAATCCGCCGGATCTCGAGTCGGATGGACGAATAAAATTTCAAGGCCCGTCCACCCGTCGTTGTTTCCGGATTCCCAAACATGACTCCAATCTTCTCCCGTATCTGGTTGATAAAAACCATACAGGTTTTCGACTTGGATATGATTGCCGTCAACTTTCTCAAGGCCTGAGACATGAGACGGGCCTGGAGACCCATATGGGAGTCACCCATCTCTCCTTCCAATTCCGCCCGTGGTACCAGAGCCGCAACGGAATCTATCACCACGATATCGATTGCTCCGCTCCGGACGAGCACCTCGGCAATCTCAAGCGCCTGTTCGCCGGAATCCGGCTGTGAAACCAGGAGTTCGTCTATGTTGACACCAAGGTTTCGAGCATAGCCGGCATCCATGGCATGCTCGGCATCTATGAATGCCGCAGTACCGCCGGCTTTCTGGGCCTCGGCGATTACATGAAGAGCGACGGTTGTCTTGCCGCTCGATTCGGGGCCGTATATTTCAACGACCCTTCCCCTGGGCAAACCACCAATACCAAGGGCGGCATCGATGGAAAGCGACCCGGAAGAGATAGTAGGGATACTGATACCCTTCTCCCCCATCCTCATAATCGAGCCCTTGCCAAACTGTCTTTCTATCTGGGCAACGGCCATCTGGATGGCACGCGTCCTCTTGTCCGTTTCACTCATTACCTAAATCCTTTCGTCTCGTCTAAACTTACCAGTATAGAGGACCGACCTGAAAAAGGCCTCTCTTGTATAAAACGCTGAGCTGGACTTAAACTGCGACCCAGTAGTTGACCTGAGGACAGCTTACGTTCTGGAGCTCTGTTTTCCCCGATCAACGTCTCGAACACCATCCACTTTCTTGATATAGGTAATAATCTTCTCGAGATGCTCGGTGTCTGAGACCTCGAGGGTAATCTCGACCAAACCATAATTACCATCAATCAACCTTGCCCGGGCGTCGATTATGTTGGCGTTGCTACCAGCGACTGCTCCTGTAATATCGGCGAGAATGCCGGTTCGGTCTCCAGTGTGTATTGAGAGGCGCACGGGGTATCGCGTCTCATCACCGTCAGATGTCCAGCTCACTTCGACCTTTCTTTCCGAGTTGAGAAGCAGATTCTCAAGGTTCGGGCAACTGGTGGAATGAACAGAGATCCCTTTCCCGACAGTGATATAGCCGACGACATCTTCGCCCTTGATTGGATTACAGCAGCGGGCGCGGTAAACCAGCAAGTCGCTGTGCCCTTTCACGAGGATCGGGGAGTCCCTTCGACGCAGCATTCTCCGAACAGCTGAGCCTAGCTTTGATTCGGATTTCTCTTCGGCCTGAGTCCCGTCCAACTTCGGTTCCAGCCGATTAACAACCAGCCGGGCCGAGATTCTGCCGAAGCCTATTGAAGCAATCAGTTCATCCACTCGAGAGACGCCGAAATGCCCGAGCACCGATTCAAGCCGATCTTCGTACTTCTTAGAAGATAGCTTATGCTTCCGGAACTCCTTTTCGAGGAGTTTCCGGCCCAGTCCCACAGCCTCTTCTTTCTGCCGCTGATTCAGCCACCGACGAATTGGCGTTCGAGCTCGGGATGTCCTGACAATGTTCAGCCAGTCCCGGCTTGGGCGGGCCTCCGAGGCGGTCAGAATCTCCACAATTTCACCGGTATGCAGACGGTATTTGAGCGGCACTATCCGCTTGTTCACTTTAGCTCCGACACATTTGTGCCCAACTTCAGTATGAATGTGGTACGCAAAATCAAGCGCCGTGGAGCCCCTGGGCAGGGTAACCACTTCGCCTTTCGGTGTGAAGATGTAGACTTCGCCCGGATAAAGGTCAATCTTGAGGTTACTCAGGAACTGGTGTGGAGCTCTGACCTCCTTCTGCCATTCCAGCAGGTGCCTCAACCAGAGAAAGCGCTTGTCCTCATCGTGCTGTTCCAGCTTCCCTTCTTTGTACTTCCAGTGCGCAGCGATACCCTCTTCCGCCACACGGTGCATCTCATGAGTTCTTATCTGAACCTCAAACGGCTGGCCGTCCCCGCCGACAACCGTCGTATGCACCGACTGATACATATTGTTCCTGGGCATCGCGATGAAATCCTTGATCCTCCCCGGCACAGGATTCCAGAGGTTGTTCACAAGCCCCAGCACGGTATAGCAGTCCCGGACTGAATCCACGAGGACTCTGATTGCCACGAGGTCATAAACCTGATTCAGGTCGATCTTCTGCCGCTTCATTTTCTGATAGATGCTATAGGCTCGCTTGATTCGACTTTCCAATTGGGCAGAGATTCCGTGTTCGTCGAGTACTTCCCTTAACTGGCTTGTCACATGGCTAATGAAAAGCGTGAAATCGGCTTCCTTTTCAGTCATCTCACGGATGATGTTCCCGGAAGTAACAGGGTTCAGATAGCTGAAAGAAAGATCTTCGAGTTCACCTCGGATTCGAGACATTCCGAGTCGAAGAGCGATGGGGGCATAAATCTCGATGGTTTCGCGGGCGATTCTCTTTTGCCTTTCAGGTGACAGATGCTCAAGAGTCCGCATATTGTGGAGACGATCGGCAAGCTTCACGAGAATAACTCGAACATCGTCGACCATCGCCAGGAGGAGCTTTCGAAAGTTCTCTGCCTGCCGTTCTTCTCGGGATGAGAACTTGATCTTACTGATCTTGGTTACACCCTCGACCAGGTGGGCGATATCCTCGCCGAACTACTCTTTGAGAGTCCGAGTATCAGTCAGTGTGTCTTCAACCACGTCATGCAGGAGTCCAACACTGACACACGCCGCGTCTTGTCGCATTTCGGCCAGGATATTGGCCACTTCGAGGGGGTGAGTTAGATACGGCTCGCCGGACTGGCGAACCTGGCCCTTGTGCTCCCGGGCGGAAAAAACATAGGCCTTTCGGAGAAGTTCCAGATCTGCGTTAGGCTGATGATGAAGGACTTTCTCTTCAAGATCTTCGTAACGAATCATTAGAATTCAGCGGAAGAATTATTCTACCACTTGCTCCAGTCTAGGAGCGTCATGACAGCCCAAGAATTTCCCTGTTTCATTGACTCAGTACTCTCTACACACGGAATAGACCCAACTGCCGGTCCTTCCTGATCAGCCGTATCACCATCGAGAACGCACCCTGTGCGATCATACTCAGTCTCCAAGCCAGAGGCAGAAAAAAGGCCAGTTGCAGCCAAGAAAGCGAGCCAGGGTCAGCTTTGTTTTGACAAAAAAAGGGCGGCCTCGTGGCCGCCCTTTGCGAAAGTCCATACAAAGAGTCACCTATTCTTGAGACTCCTCTTCGGCAGACTCCTCTTCGGCCTTAATAAACATCTGTCTTCTGGCTCTCTCCTTCTCACGTTGCAGCTGACGCTTCATTTCGAGAGCATCCAGGGCCAGCCTGTCTGCCTCATTCTGCCACCTTCGGCGTTCCTCGTCATCGGCGGCAAGCTCTGCCTTCTCACGATAGAGGAGGTTTAGATACTCCATGGCATCCGTATAGTTCGGTTGAATCTCCAGAGCCTCTCGGAGAGCCTCCATCCCTTCTTCGACAACACGGTTCACCTCAGCAAGTTCCTCTTCCGTGAGATTCTCAACGTTGTCGCCGTCGTGGCCTGTCTTCTCATCCGCAAGGCTGTGATCGATGGAGGCTATTCCGTAAAGAGCTTGCGCCTTCTCGTCGCTTATCTCCATCAACCTCCGGTACCATTCTTTGGCCTTATCGGGTTCATTCATGTTCCGATAAATATCGGCCACATTGGCCATCGCATTGGTACTCTGCGGATCCAACTCGAGAACCTGTTCAAAGGTGGCAATCGCCTCCTGTCCTTTTCGCAGATTCTCCGGACTAGTCGCCAAAGGGACAAACTGCGCTCGGTAGGTTGCAGCCAGATAAAGGTAAGCATCGACTAATTCGGAATCCTTCTCGATGGCTGACCTAAACTCCTCCACAGCCTCATCGTATCTTTTGGCTGTGTAGGCCTTCACTCCCTGATTCAAGTGATCACGCGCCTCGAGCTGATCCATCAGCTTACAACTCGTACCCGTGAATACCAGCAGGAGAATAGTAGCAAGGACA
This sequence comes from Acidobacteriota bacterium, assembly GCA_030597245.1. GTDB lineage: Bacteria > Acidobacteriota > UBA6911 > RPQK01 > JAPXNP01 > JAUWTT01. The sequence goes on along the minus strand of JAUVSF010000070.1, from coordinate 6,206 downwards.
CACAGCTTCGCAATAGATCTCATGAAGCACATCCCCCTTACATGTTTATCTCACGCCTGGAGGCCAGCCATTCCAATCCACATCAGAAATAGACTGACTCCAGCCAAGCGTCTTTACTCAACCATGAGTCCCACGTCACCAACACCGGAGCCCTTGGCAATATCGATCACCCTGATAACGTCTCCAAAAGGAAGATCATCATCTGCCTGGACGAACAGGTTCTTGTTGGCGCGAGCACTGTAGATCTCAACAAGCCTGGCCCCGAGTCGATCCAGTGTGACGGGTTCCTGGTTGATCTGCAATGCACCGTTGGCAGCAATTGAAATCACAATCGCATCCGACTTGATGATCACATCCTCAGGAATCTCATCAGGAGCATCCTCAGGAACTCTCGCGCGCAAGTCGTACTGGGTCGTCGGCTGGATCACCATAAAGATAATCAGCAGCACGAGCAGGATGTCGATATAAGGAGTGATATTGATGTCGGATTTTGGCCCGGCAGCAGAACTAGTAGACATTGCCATCAGAACATCCCTCCTTCCTCGCGTTCTCGATCAACGAGCAAGCCGATGCGTTCGATACCAACTTCTCTCGCAAGGTCGACAACATGCACTACTGAGCCAAAAGGCGTGGCGACATCGACTCGGACAAACAGCGGCTTGTCTGGAGCTTTCGCGAAAGCTTCGGAAACTCCGTCCAGCAGGTCCGCCTCAGCAGTGAGCTTCTTGTTCACGTAATACTCACTGGAGCGCGTGACTGTGATCGTTGTAGCGTCTTCCGCTTCCGCTTCAGGCGCTTCTGCCGCATTCTTGGCCGTAGCCATATTGATAGCGACGCCACTTTGGATGAGTGGTGTGGTGATCATGAAGATGATTAGAAGGACCAGCATTACGTCCGCCATCGGCGTGACGTTAATATCGGAAGTCATTCCGGAGACCCCGGATCCTCCTCCACCACTAATTGCCATGTTTCGTTGACCTCCGTCGCAGGAAGTAGTCCACCAACTCCGAACCGGAGTTGTCCATCTCGACGATGAAAGACTCGATCTTTCCGGTGAAGTAGTTGTACATCCAAACGGCAGGCACAGCCACGAAAAGACCGATAGCTGTAGCAACCAGCGCCTCGGAGATTCCACCCGCGACAGCCGCCAGTCCCACATCCGCACCAGTAGCCATTCCGGTAAAAGCGTTGATGATACCTACCGTGGTACCAAACAAGCCAACGAACGGAGCCGTCGCACCAATCGTCGCCAAACCGCCCAAGCCACGCTTGAAGTCTTCAATTCCAATGGCCGTAGCACGCTGAATGGCTCTCCTGGAGGCATCGATCGTCTCACCTGGAATCACATCATCTCCGGTATGTGCACGAAACTCTTGCAGACCAGCATGGACGACGCGGGCCAAATGGCTCCTGTCATACTGCTCGGCCAACTCAACAGCTTCTTCCAGGTTGCCTTTCCCGAGCGCTTCAGCAACCGCAGGAGCGAACTCCTGCGACTGCTTTCGAGCTTTTCGATACGTGATGTACCTTTCGATCATTACCCCAATGGACCAGACCGACATGATAGCCAGAACAAGAACTACCAATTTGGCAAGTATGCCCATCTGATCCCACATTTCCATGAATGAACCCATACGATACCTCCCAAAAATGTTATCGCACTAAGTGTGTTTCGTTTCTACCTGATTCCTCGAACTACCTAAGCACAAAATTAACTGTAACCGTAGCAATAACTGGAACTGGCTCGTCATTCAGCAGCGTAGGCGAATACTTCCACTGTTTCACAGCATCCACAGCTGACTGATTGAGCAACGGGTGTCCCCGAATAATCTTAACCTCAGTCACGTTTCCCTGCTCTCCGACCAAAACTTGAAGGAGAACTATCCCTTGAACCCGGGCTCGCTTTGCCAACTCAGGGTATTTAGGCTCTACACGGCGAATCAGCTTTGAAGACTGAACATTCCCACCGACACGAATGGGGTCCTTCTTCTTGGGTGGTGGCGGCGGCGGCGGGGCCGAACTGGTTCCGATCACACCCCCAGGCATTCCGAGGTTTCCACCAACAATACCACCTGGAACTCCTCCCGGAACTCCCCCGGACATGGTCACAGTCGAGATATCGGGAATGTCGTCCATTGGGGGCGGAATTTCCTTCGGAATCTCTGTCGGAGCTACAAACTGACTTGGATCCAACTTAACCACTTGCTGTTGAACCTGTGGTCTGGGCGGTGGTGGTGGTGGTGGTGGTGGTGGCGGCGGTGGCGGCGGTGGTGGCGGCGCCAGAAAAGTCAACAACTCCTGATCCGGCAGTGCCTGGTAATAGACCAGCGGCACAAGAATGATAACGAAAACGACTATTGCATGTACAAGGAAGGATATCAGGAGGGGAGATCTGTTTCCTCTGCCTCGACCAGCCGAAGACTCAATATAATCATCAAACATTTGTCCCCTCTTCCTTTCTTATAGAATCAGCCAACCCTTCTCACTTAGCACACACGGCGATATTACTATTGGCATTGGGCCTAGTCAAGCCCCGGGAAAATTGAATGACTTATTCTAAATCGTTGTAAATAAAACATTTCCTTTATCACGCTCTCGCCTTAAGTTTTCTCTTTTCACTAAAATTTTGCCACCAAAGCACAATCGGGCTCGCAATCGCCACCGAGGAATAAGTTCCTACGATGATACCAGCGACAAGCGCGAGCGCGAAACCGCTCAACGCTTCCCCACCAAGCATATACAAGGCAAAGACCGCCAGAAACGTCATCCCGGAAGTCATGATGGTTCTGTTCAGCGTCTGGTTGATGCTGGTGTTGATAATGACAGAGATCTTCTCCCGGCGCATCAACTTCAGATTCTCCCTCACTCTATCGAAAACCACAATCGTGTCATTGATGGAATAACCCACAAGAGTCAAGAGGGCTGCAAGAACGGTTAGGGAGATCTCTTTCCCAGAAACGGAAAAGAATCCTAGAGTAAGAAAAACATCGTGAAAGAGAGCAATGATGGCTGCAACGCCATAGATGGGTCGGAAACGGAAAGCGATATAAATGAGCATTCCCAACAAAGAAAAGAAGATAGCACTCTGAGCTCGCTCCCTCAGTTCATTTCCTACCTTTGGACCAACACTCTCAACACTGATAACCGTAAAGCTCCCAAGAATGGAATCCTCTCTAAGCGCCGAAAGAACCGAATCCGGCAGTCCCAGCCCATCGAGGTCCGAGTAATCTGCAATGATCCCACTCTGAGATGTCCTGTGATCTGCAACGCGCGCTGCCAAAGCGGAATAATGTTCCTCGAACTCCGAAATTGACAGATTTGATTGGAGTCCCTCAGGATCACGCTCCTGCAACCAACTGGACAACCCATGGCTAGAGACGTTATTCAAATCCAATCCTTGCGGGTCATGCGCTTCATCGCCAAACTCGGCTCGCAGAGCATCGAAAACGGCTTGACTTTTTGCACCAAGGTCTTCGGCCTCCGCCGTTTCGACTCTGGCCATTCTGATCTGCACTTCATTGGCGGACGGCTCATCAAACCGCGTCACTTCCTGGGCCCCAAGGTCAGCCCGCCCCAAGGTTGACCGAATCCGTTTGAGATCCGGTGCCTCCATAAATTTCACGTAGACGAGAGTTCCACCCGTGAAATCGACTCCCAAGTTAAGGCCCTCACCCACCAGAAGCGAGAGTGCACTCAATAACCCGAAAAAGGCCGACACTCCGATGAAATACCACTTCTTGCCGAGCCAATCGATTTTCGGATTCCTGACAATATCCATATGAACTCCGCCGCACTCTCACTTAGTTAGAAACGAAACAATCCACTTTGTTCCCGATTCGACTGCTAGATGGACAGACGGCTGACTTCCCTGCTTTGCAAAGCCCACGAAAAAATCGTCCGTGACACAAACGTCGCTGTAAAGATATTCGCAACAAGCCCCACCGCCAGCGTAACGGCAAAGCCTCTGACCGGCCCGGTTCCAAACTGGAACAGAAACAAGGCCGCTACCAAAGTCGTGATATTCGTATCCAAAATCGTTGAGAACACTCTTCCAAAACCGGCATCAACAGCCGCACGGACGGTCTTCCCCAGACGTAGTTCTTCCTTAATTCTCTCGAAGATGAGGATATTGGCGTCCACAGCCATACCGATCGTCAGAATGACCCCGGCAATCCCCGGCAGCGTGAGGGTCGCTCGGAAATAGGCAAGCACACCCAATAGTATCAACATATTTAAGATCAGGCATATGATGGCATTCACCCCGGAAAGTCTATACACAATCAACATACCCAAAACCACCAGCGTCACGCCAAGGATAGATGCATAGACCCCTCGCACGATCGAATCGCGCCCCAACGAAGGCCCAACGCTTCTCTCCTCCAAGAAGCTCATCTTCGCCGGAAGTGCTCCCGAACGCAGCACAAGAGCAAGATCCTGAGCTTGTTCGGGCGTAAAGCTGCCGGTGATACGTGCGGACTCGGTATCTATCCTCTCATTGATATTAGGAGCTGATTGAATGACGTCATCCAAGACAATGGCGAGTTGGTTCCCAACATTCCGGCCCGTCGTATCACTGAATCTCTGGACACCCTCTGAATTCAGGTAGAACACGATCTCAGCGGCCCCGGTATAGGGATCCTGGGACCGCTTGGCATTCTTCAGGTGTTGACCGGTGATAGCTGCTGCCTTCCTGACAACCATATAGGAATCCTGCTGGGACGTACTGTCGCGGTCCCGGTACAGCAGAATCTCAAGGTCGTCGGGAAGAGAATTGTTGAAGGCTTGAAGAGCTGCTTCCCTGCTCAGGAAAGGTCCACGCAGAGCCCTGTCCGGGTGTGTAACTTTCAATTCCAAGCGTGCCGTATTCTTGATCAGATTCTTCACCCGCTCGAAGTCTTCGACTCCCGGAAGTTCCACAATAATCTGGTCCGGAATGTCTCCGCTTCCGTACACGGTAATCGTTGGCTCCACTACGCCATACTGGTCAATACGCCGGGAAATGATTTCTCGAGCTTGCCGAACCGAAGTTGCCGCCAGCGTTTTTCGGTAGGCCGGGTTCATTTGGATCGAAAAATCCAATTTGCCTTGCCGGGCACGGCTCTTATAGTTCCAACTTGGAACGAACCCATCAAGGTAGGTTTCGACCACATCTCGCGAATCCTGCGGCACTCCAATGATTTCGACCGTTTGGTCAACCACCTTGGTCTCTGTGAAGCTGACTTCGCGCTCGCGCAAGTCGTTTTCCCATCGTTCCCGAGCCTGGTCCACCTCAGCTTCAAGAGCATCTTCCGTCTGGACCTGAAGGACCAAATGGATTCCTCCCTGTAGGTCGAGCCCGAGGTTAATCTTCTCTTTGTACAGCATAAAAGAACTGACCAATACAACCAGCGCAATCAGGATCAGCCTGTACCTTAACTTCTTATTCATGACAACGTGAGTGGAGATCTCTCTTAGAAAGGCTTTCTTACTTCTACCCAGCTTCCTTCGGAGGCATCTGCTTCGAAGCGATTGCAGATTTCGCGACCTCAAGCTTGACTTGGTCTGCGACCTTCAACATGACGGTGTTTTCCCTAACCCCAGCTACCGTTCCGTGAACTCCTCCAGACGTGATGACTTTATCCCCATTCTTGAGGTTCGAAACCATTGTCTCGAGATTCTTCTGACGACGACGCATCGGTCGGTAAATCAGCAGATAGAAGATCCCGATGATCAGAACAATCGGCAGAAAATTCAACGCTGTTCCTGGTGCTGCAGCGCCGCTTTGCTGTGCCAATACAGATTCAAACATGGTTCCACCCAACTCCCTACAAACAAGAAGCTGGAGTATACCAAATTCAAGATAAGTAATGCACGTGAGACAGAAACGAGACATTCACGCTGTAGAGGCTTCTGAGTCCGTTGGAGTACGCGGTACAAGTGACAAGTGACAAATGCCGGACCTTTCCTCCATAGCTCGAAGAGCGAAGGTGGATGCCAGTTACCAGATGCCAGATGGCGGACGCCGGATGCCTATTCCCCCGGTGCGTTTCCAGAGTCCCGCCTTGCGGGACGACATGCGCAGAGCCCAGGGCGCGAGCCCTGGGGTAACAGCGACAACCTCACCGGAGTCCCGCCCCGCGGGACGACATGAATCTCGGCGATCAGCCTTCTTTCAACGTCATGGACAGGATGGAGCATCCGGAGCCTGTCTTATCCGCTCGTCCTTT
>JAUVSF010000630.1 GCA_030597245.1 Acidobacteriota bacterium | reverse complement strand
CCTGTCAACAACACGCCTCTGGCTTCGCGCCTGCTGAAGACGGCGATTCACATTGCCGAGTGCTTCGAGGCTTCACTGACCCTGCTGCATGTACGGAGAGCCGGAGAGAAATACCCGATTGAAGATCTGCGTAGCTGGGTGCCGGAAGAAGAGCGGTCGCGGTGCCCTATACGAGAGATGTCGCGGAAGGGGAACGTCGCTGAGGAGGTGATTACCGCTGCCACGGAAACCGAGTGCGACCTGGTTGTGATTGGAGCGCACCATAAGCAATTCCTGGACACGACCGTATTGGGGACGACGACGGAACGCGTCGTGCGTCATGGTCCATGCCCTGTGCTGGTCGTACCCAGTGAGGAAGGGTGACCAGTTTCCCCCCCGATTCGAGATATTGCCGAGAGGTCTTCGGGACTGTCGTACACTCTTCCATCCGGTGTCGGCAAGCGGTCAATTCGTTCAGCAAACCTTTGGACAATGCGACTTCTACCGATCTTCAGTGCACTGTTGCGAGGCTGTCATTCCTGTGTGATCACGCCGTAAGTGTCGGGACGCCTGGTTCCCCACTTGTCGATGCCCGCGAGCGGGCAGTCTTCGTCGAGATTAATGACTGCGGTGGCGACGCCTTCGCGCCTGCCGGTGTCGGCGAGTACTTCACCGTAACGATCGATGATTGCTCCGAAGCCGATGTGAACTGCCTGAAAATCGCGGCATTTCTGGGAGTAGTTGGAGGAGACCATGAAGATATTGTTCTCGATGGAGCGGGCGCGATAGAGAATGTGAGTTATCGATTCTCGTGGCTCCGAGTACATCGTTGGACAGAAGACAATCTCGGCACCTTGAAGTGCCAGGCTGCGCGCTGCTTCGGGGAAATGGATGTCGATACAGACAAGTGCCCCGATCTTGCCAAAGTCGGTTTCAAAGATGGGAAAGGAATCGCCTGCGGTGACAAAATCGCTCTCGCCGGGAGGTAGGTGAACCTTATGGTAGGTGCCGGTATGCTTGCCGTCCCGGTCGAAAACGGCAACGGAGTTGTAGACCTTGTTACCCTCCTTTTCGTAGTAGCAGCCGAGGACGTACATTTTCCATTTCTTGGCTGCCTCGGATAGCAAGTGTGAGGTCTCTCCTCCCGGGATTTCCTCGGCATCACGCTGGTTTGCTGTGCGCTTTGTGTTGAAAAGCTCAGGCAGGCAGACGATGTCGCTACCTCGTTCTCCGGCAACCTCCAGAAGCCGCCGGGCCTTCTGGAGGTTTTGTGTCTTCGTAAAAGGAGGCACCTCTTCGGCGGGGTCCGGCAGACCGAATGTAATCGTACTCACAGTAACTCTGGATCTGTCGACCAACTGTTTTGCATTTTCCTTTTCGCCGGTTCTAAGGGCCGATAACGGTTTCCAGAAAACAATGCATGAAACCGACACCATCACAACCAAAACAGCCGCTGATCGTCTGCTCATTCAGCATCTCCAGTCTGTCCAGCCAGGCCCGGGTGGGAAGCGACTCGATGCAGATCTTTGCCCTCATCCGCCAATCCAGACAAATCCGAACTTCGCCTGAGCCATATCGTATAGCCTTTCTGGGGGGGAGCATAGAGTAGTATGAAATGAGGTATTTACGCTGTAGACATTTCTGAGCCCGTTGAAGTACGCGGTACCAGGCTCATTCAGGTTGACAAGATCACTTCGAGGGTTAGGACAATTGTATTAGATGCCGGACCTGTCGCGCCGTAGCTCGAAGAGCGAAGGCGGATGCCATTTCGCTTGTTTGAGCAACCTGCGGTCCTCTTCCGTCTTCAAGAACGGAAGACTGTGGCCCGTGCAGGCGGAGCGAGGTCGATGGACCATATATTCGCTTTTTCAGCTCGGATAGACTCGCTCGCGAAAAAGCAATTTCCTATCGACCATGAGTAAACGGTACGATCTGAACTGTTGGAATCCGCCTGGATTAATCAGGGATCCGTGGTTTTCAGGGTCTGTTGCTCAAACCGGAATAGCAGAAGTTCGAAGCTCGAAATCCGAAATTCGAAACCAGCACGAAATCAGAAGGTCTAAGGTCCAATGGACTTAAAGTGACTGTTTTTGAATAGCTTATCAGCGAAATCCTGTTTCAGTCATTGGATATTCGAGCTTGAGAATTGTTTCGAATTTCGAGCTTCGGATTTGGGTGGGATGCCCTTTTGGGCAACGCACCCTTCAGTGTCAGGGTACCAGGGTCCATTCCAGCCATTGAGCTTCCAGAAGGTCTCTGGCACGGCGGTCATCCACTCCATAAACGTCTCGATAAAACTGCAGGATCCAATCAGAAAGGTCCAGGTCTCTAAACAGATCAGGATAGGTTTTCTTAGCCATAATATAGATGTCGATCGGATACTCGAGACGCTTATCGCAATTACAGGGGCTCCAGGGCAGCGAACCCACTCTTCGGGTCTGAATCGCCTTTAATGGCTGGAGACTCTGAAAGAAAGACACGTCGTATAACTCCCTGGGAGGGTGATATCCATTTGCCGTTGGAAGAATGATTACATCGGGATCAATGGCAAACAGATGCTCCAGGTTTAGCGTGGCCCTAGCTTCACTTCCCCGGTAAGCGTTCTCGGCATGGACAATCTGCTCAATAAAATAGGCATGGATATCCTGGCTTCCATAGACCTGGCCGACAGTGCCCTGGCCGCGAAGGAGTGGATCCAGTCCCAGCATAAGAACCTTGGGGCGGTCGGATTCTGGAACCGCACGGGTTCGATCGATGACCATTTGGATGGATTCTGCCAGATAGCCGGATAGCCAGACCGCCTTTTCCTGCCGATTGAACACCTCGCCAAGAATCTGTATGACTTCAGACAGAGCTTCAATCCGAGGAGGGGTTGTAGCGTTAAGTCCTTTTAGAACTATAGTCGGGATCCCGAGCGACTCGAGTCGGGCAAGTCCCCGGTTCATAATCTCCCGGTCATTCCGCCAGGGAAGTGTACAGGCCCCCTGGTCAATGATCAGGACATCCGGATCGAGACCGGCGAGAGACTCGTAATTGATCTCTGTACCAGGCCGGACGAAAAGAGGAAGCTGCT
>JAUVSF010000425.1 GCA_030597245.1 Acidobacteriota bacterium | reverse complement strand
GAGGTTCTGGCTGGGAATTGTAGAGCCCAGTGGCTTGACTGCTACGACCTGCTCCAGTGGGAAGATTGGCGTTCGGGACGCCCAAAGGTTGTCGACGAGAGAATAATCCCATCGTTGACAGCTTGGGCCAAACTTGCTTCCACCCGATCGACTCGGGCGACTCGGATGGAAAGGGTAGCTATATCTTTTGGCCTGGATGGGGCAGAGTGGGACGGCGAAAAGGTCCTTGAGCGTTACGAACTCCTTTATGAATCCGGGTTGGTTTGCGAAGCGACGCGAGAAGTTGATCCTGAAACGCAGCGTCCTCGTGAACGGGTGCGGCATGAGCTGGGGCAGTGCATGGTATTGGATCACCGGCGGATGCTGGCAACTGCTCTGGGCCGGTTACGTGGAAAGATCAAATACCGACCTGTGGTTTTTGAACTTCTCGCTCCAACCTTTACTCTGCTGCAGCTTCAACGCGTTGTCGAGGCTCTGGCGGGGGTCCGGCTTCACAAGCAGAATTTCCGCCGCTTAGTTGACAAAGGGGGGTTGGTGGAAGGCACAGGATTACTCGATGAGCATACCGGCGGCAGGCCCGCTGAGCTGTTTTGCTTTCGCCGAGAGGTCCTCAGAGAGCGGAGTGCTCCGGGAGTTGGCCTTCCCGGTGGAACACAGGCGTCTCGACTGTGATCGAATAGGTGATTCTGCCGGTTTTCTGATTGAATTCAGTGCGGGCTTTGATCTAAACTCAATGGTCACAATTTTCTAACGTTGCCTCGGGTGCGTTATTTTTTTGAACTTATATATGCTCAATGTGAGTATAATGGGAATATCGATGAGTATTGAACGACTAGAATCGGAACTTGACTATACAGCCGATGTGGCTCAGACGACCAAGGCGATCTATGAGCGGGTGAAGGACGTAATCCCTGAAATCGAATGGCCTGTGCATGCGCCTTATGTGGCGGCCATCAACGAACTCAAGGCGAGCCTCAATGCGATCATCCTGGCGCATAATTATCAGACGCCTGAGATTTTCCACGGGGTTGCCGACCTATCCGGAGATTCTCTGGCCTTGGCCAAGCAGGCAGCTGAGACGAAGGCTGATGTGATTGTGCTGTGTGGGGTACATTTCATGGCTGAAACAGCCAAATTGTTGAGCCCCGAGAAAACGGTTCTGATTCCTGATTTGAAGGCCGGTTGTTCGCTCGCTGAGTCGATCACGGGTGAGGATGTCCGGTTACTGCGGGAGCGGTACCCCGGAGTACCTGTGGTGACCTATGTCAACACCTCGGCGGAAGTTAAGGCGGAGTCGGATATCTGCTGTACTTCCGCGAACGCTACAGAAGTTGTTGAATCTCTGGGTTCTGATCGAGTGATCTTTCTTCCCGATGAGTATTTGGGTCTTCACGTAGCCTCGCAGACTGATGTCGAGGTAATCCTCTGGAAGGGACATTGTGAGGTCCATGAGCGTTTTACTGCGGACGAACTGCGGACTTTCCGTGGGCAGCATCCTGGAATACAGATTCTAGCCCACCCGGAATGTCCCCCGGATGTGCTTGCTGAAGCCGATTATGTGGGGTCAACCTCAGGCATGATCAACTACGTTGGGAGTGAAAGGCCGGAACGAGTGGTTCTGATAACAGAATGCTCGATGAGTGACAACGTAGCCGTGGAATACCCGGAACTGGATTTCGTGAAGCCCTGTAACCTCTGTCCCCATATGAAACAGATCACTTTGCCCAAGATCCTGTGGTCAATGAGAACTCTGCAGCATGAGGTAGGAATTGACCCTGAGGTGGCAGCCCGGGGGCGGCGGGCAGTGGAGAGAATGCTGGAAGTTGGGAGGGGAAAGCAACCATGACGGTTCGCCGGTTTGACGAAGTAGTCGATTCGGATGTTCTGGTAGTGGGCGGTGGAATTGCCGGAATGACTGTTGCCCTGGGTGTAGCACCGCATTCAGTGAATCTCATCTCCAAGTTACAGCTTGGATATGGCAGCTCGAGTCGTTTGGCGCAGGGCGGCGTAGCTGCGGCCTTAGGCAAGGAAGACTCCCCGGATCTGCACGCCCAGGATACCCTGGCAGTCGGTGGTGGACTATGCGACCCCCGTGTGGTTGACATCATTACGCGTGAAGGGCCGAGACAGATCCACAAGCTCGTGGACCTTGGCGCCAGATTCGACTCCGATTCCTCTGGGGAGATTCATTTGGGTCGAGAGGCCGCGCACAGTCGAAGGCGGATTGTCCACGCCAATGGGGACAGCACGGGGGCGGAGATCGTGACCGTCTTGACGGACACAATCCGAGAGCGGGGACGTGTCGGAGTGATGGAGGACTGCTTCGCGGCGGATCTTGCCGTGGCCAATGGAAGAGTCGTGGGTGTCATTGCTTATGGGGAGCGGGGTTGGATTCTGTGTCGAGCTCGTGCCACAGTGCTCGCGACGGGTGGCATTGGTTCCGTTTTCGCGTTCACAACCAACCCGCCCGAGGCAACGGGCGATGGTCTCGCTATGGCTGCTCGTGCCGGAGTTCAGCTCTCTGACCTCGAATTCGTACAGTTCCATCCCACGGCCCTAGCATGCAAACAGTCGCCCATGCCTCTTCTGACTGAAGCTCTGAGGGGCGAAGGCGCCGTGTTGATCGACGAGTCAGGTCACCGATTCATGCTCGAGGAGCATCCACTGGCGGAGTTGGCCCCGAGAGACATCGTTTCTCGAGCGATCTGGCGTCAGTTGCAGGAAGGGAGGAAGGTTCTCCTGGACGCAACGGACGTCGTCGGTTCTCGCTTTCCAGATCGATTTCCTACGGTTTTTCGACTCTGTACTGAAAACGGTCTGGACCCTCGGACCGAACCGATCCCGGTCAGTCCCGCGGCTCATTATCATATTGGTGGAGTGGTCACCGACATGCGAGGACGCAGTTCGATGCCTGGTCTCTGGGCCTGTGGAGAGACGGCTGCGACACGCGTTCACGGAGCTAACAGGCTGGCAAGCAATTCTCTCCTCGAGGCACTCGTATTTGGCTCGCATGTGGCGGAGGATGTGCTGCTCCGGGTGCAGTCGGTTGAAATTTCTCCAGAAGAGTCTCTTGTGGAGACAGATTTTCAGAAACCGGCTGAAAACGAAGAGCTTAAGAATCAAGTCCGAGCCATCATGTGGGACAAGGTTGGTTTGATCAGAGACGAGACGGCTCTTTCCAATGCATTGCAGGAGTTAGACGATCTGAAGGAATCGTTTGAGTCTTTTCCGGGTGAAACAAACAACATCCTTACCGTTGCCGAACTGGTTACGTTGGCCGCCCTTAGGCGGAAGGAAAGCCGGGGTGTCCACTTTCGGAGCGACTATCCAGAGTCCGATCGTGGCTGGGACAGACACCTGTACCACGAACCTGCTCCTTGGGTCGAGCATGCACTAGCCTGAGACCCAATGGAAGAGAAGGCGATTGGAGCGCCCATTCTCAGATGAACCCCTTACTTTACGAAGAAATCGTTCGCCGAGAACTCCTGGACGACATGGGTCGTGCGGGAGACATCACTACTGATTCGATTGTTCCGGCCGAGATCCCTGCAGAAGGCAAGATTCGGAATCGAAGGCCAGGCTGCATTGCCGGAATTGAAATTGCTACCAGCGCTTTTCGGCTCCTGGAGGAGACTGTTGAAGTAGAGTTGCTGAAAACCGATGGAACCCGGGTGCGTGAGAATGAGGTCTTGGCGGTTCTCAGAGGCTCTGCCAGAACCCTTCTGCAAGGTGAGCGTACAGCCCTGAACCTGCTCGGGCACCTCTCAGGGATAGCAACTGCGACCTGCGATATGGTGCAACAAGTCAGGGAATTCGGGACAAAGATTGTCTGTACTCGGAAGACGACTCCTGGGTTGCGGTCTTTAGAGAAATATGCGGTCCGAGTCGGAGGAGGCTTCAATCACCGTTTCGGACTGGATGATGCTGTTCTCATCAAAGAGAACCACATCGCTTTTGCCGGCAGCGTCAGTGAGGCGGTTAAGCGAGCCAGACGCTCAATCGGTCATATGGTCAAGGTCGAGGTCGAAGTCGAAACAGTCGAGCAACTGCAGGAAGCCCTTGAGCTGGAGATTGATACCGTCTTGCTTGACAACATGAGCGTTGAGACAGTGCGAAAAGCTGTCGAACTTGCCAAAGGCCGTGTTCTGACGGAAGTGTCCGGTGGTATCACGCCTGACAATGTTATTTCTCTGGCTGCTGCAGGAGTTGACCTGTTATCGGTGGGGTACTTGACGCACAGTTCCCCCGCTCTTGATGTCACGTTTGAAATTCTGCCCAGGTAACCTGGGTGACTGATTTCCTTTCTTTTGCGACGTTCCGGTGACTTTCTCAGTGAGAACTAAACTATTCGTTGGGTTGCTTCGTCTATTAGTTAAGAGAACAAAATGTCAAGGCAAGACGTAGTACCAGTCGAGCACGTTAGGAAGTGACATGGCACAGGCATTGCTAAACATACATTCACCTGATAGAAAAGTTCTGGCCGAGGAGATTGTCGAGGCTCTTGGCAAGTTGCCGGGAGACCTCAGAGAGGTTTTTGTGCTCGCCCACTACAGCGGCGTCCCGTTGGGGGAGATTGCTCGCAGGAAGGGCTTGGAGGAAGGCGATCTCGATTTGCTGATCTCCAGAGCGAACCGGGCCTTCTTTCGAACACTGGGAGTCTCTCAGCCAAACTTTTTATAGTAAGCGGAGGGTGGTTCGT
>JAUVSF010000145.1 GCA_030597245.1 Acidobacteriota bacterium | reverse complement strand
AGAGAGGTGAGCGTTGAAAACCGTCCTGCCCACCGTGGTTTCGACCAACAGGTTCTGAACATCCTGTACGTCGGCATGCATCACATCCTGGTTGTCATACTGAGTAGTGAGATCAATCAGCTTACCCGTATACCGAAAGAAAATCGGCGCCAAAAGCTCTACCGCTCCAACCGCGAGAGCCTGATAGATCTCCTTCATGCTGCTGAAGGTTCTTCCTGCGCCCCTAGCCCTTGGACGTAGATTCGTAAGGTAATAACAGCCCAACACAATGTCCTGTGTGGGGACGGTTACCGGCTGACCATTGGCGGGAGACAAAATGTTACGGGCAGCCAGCATCAGTACCGATGCCTCCACTTGGGATTCCTGTGAAAGCGGCACGTGAACCGCCATCTGATCACCATCGAAGTCGGCGTTATAGGCTGTACACACCAAGGGGTGGATTTTGATCGCCTTCCCCTCGACCAGAACAGGCTCAAATGCCTGAATACCCAGTCTGTGAAGCGTTGGCGCCCGGTTCAGCAACACGGGGTGTTGCTCGATTACTTCTTCGAGAATATCCCAAACGACTGGCTCCCGGTCTTCCACCATCTCCTTAGCACCCTTGATGGTAGTTGCATGCCCCTCTTTTTCGAGACGATGGTAGATGAAGGGTTTGAAAAGCTCCAGAGCCATAATCTTGGGCAACCCGCACTGATGCAGCTTCAGATCAGGGCCGACCACGATCACCGAACGGCCGGAGTAGTCCACACGCTTACCCAGCAGATTCTGTCGGAATCTACCCTGCTTTCCTTTTAACGCATCTGAAAGCGATTTCAGCGGACGGTTCTTTACACCTCGCAAGACACGTCCGCGCCTGCCGTTATCAAACAATGCATCAACCGCTTCCTGAAGCATTCGCTTCTCATTACGAATAATCACTTCAGGCGCTCGAAGCTCCACAAGCTTCTTCAGTCGGTTGTTCCGATTGGTGCCACGCCGATGCAGATCGTTGAGGTCAGACGTCGCGCAGCGGCCTCCATCCACCGGCACCAGCGGCCTCAACTCAGGAGGAATGACAGGGACCACATCCAGAATCATCCACTCGGGTTTGTTACCCGACTTCCGGAAGGCGTCAACCACTTTCAGCCGCTTTGCGAACTTAAGCCGCTTTAACTGAGAAGTCTCGTTTTTCATTCTGAAGCGCAGGTCAATCGCCAGAGCTTCAATATCAGACCGCTTCAGAAGCTCCTTAATTGCCTCGGCGCCCATTCCGGCCTCAAACTGGGCCGGGAACTCAGCTTGAAGCGCCCGGTACCGTTCTTCTGTGAGGAGTTCCCCTTCCTTGATTGGAGCCTCGCCAGGATCCACAACTACGTAGGCTTCGAAATAGAGAATCCTCTCCAAGTCCCGCAGCGAGAGATCCAGCAGATGTCCGATCCGGCTGGGAAGGCCCTTGAAGAACCAGACGTGCGAACAGGGACTCGCCAGTTCAATGTGGCCCATTCTCTCTCTTCGGACCTTGGACAGAGTCACTTCAACACCGCACTTATCGCAAATCACACCACGGTGCTTCATTCGCTTGTATTTCCCGCACAAGCACTCCCAATCCGTTACTGGACCGAAGAGCCGAGCGCAGAAAAGGCCGTCTCGTTCTGGCTTGAAGGTCCGATAGTTGATCGTTTCCGGCTTGGTAACCTCACCGCTCGACCACGATCGGATCTTCTCAGACGAAGCCAATCCAATTCGAATTGCCTCGAAATTCTTTAACAGTTGGCTTTGCTCAATTTGATCGCGAAACATTCTCAAGGTTCTAGACCTCCTAGCCACGAAGTGGCTGAATCAAGGACTATTCCGTCTCTTCTGCGGCTTCCACGTCCACCGCCACTACATCGGCATCCAAATCGACTCCACCGAGCGCGGCTTCAGCTTGCTCAAGAAGCTCGATATTGGGTCGCATCTTCTTTTTGGGCTTTTCCATCAACTCAACGTCTAGCGCAAGAGACTGAAGCTCTCTGATCAGAACGTTGAATGATTCCGGTATCCCTGGGCTGTAGGACGATTCGCCCTTGACGATCGCCTCATAGATCTTTGCCCGACCCTGAACGTCATCGGACTTCGCCGTCAACAATTCCTGGAGGATATGCGCCGCTCCGTAGGCTTCCAGAGCCCACACCTCCATCTCACCGAAGCGTTGTCCTCCAAACTGAGCCTTACCACCCAGAGGCTGCTGAGTAATCAAACTATAAGGACCGATCGAGCGAGCATGGATCTTGTCATCGACCATGTGGCTCAGTTTGTTCGTATAGATGTAGCCAACAGTCACATCCTGGTCGAAAGGCTCCCCAGTCATTCCGTCAACAAGCGCTACTTTACCACTCAACGGCAGCCCGGCTAATTTCAGCTGTGCCTTCACTTCCGACTCAGTCGCACCATCGAATACTGGTGTCGCGAAATGGACTCCCAGCGCTTTTGCCGCCCATCCAAGATGTGTCTCCAAGACCTGCCCAACGTTCATTCGCGACGGCACACCCAGAGGATTCAAAACGATCTCGACTGGGGTCCCGTCGGGCAGGTAAGGCATGTCCTCTTCAGGCAGAATGCGTGAAATCACGCCCTTGTTGCCGTGACGTCCAGCCATCTTGTCCCCAACCGCGATCTTCCGTTTCATGGCGATGTAAACCTTCACCATCTTGATCACGCCCGGAGCCAGCTCATCCCCCTTCTCGATTCTTTCGACACGTTCCTCATGCTGCTGGTGGAGAATCTCTATCTGAGTTTCGATCTTTTCAACAGTCGCTTGGACACTCGCATTCGCATCTTCGTTCTCAACTTCGACACCAGTCAACTCCTGATAAGAAAGCTGATCCAGAGTCGTGCGCTTCAGGGTTCCGCCCTTTTTGGCGAGAGCCTTACCGCTAACGTCCGTCAGTTTCTTCTTCAGCTTTTGATTAGCGAGAAAGGACATGAATCGTTCCCGGCCTTCCTCGGAAATGATGCGAATCTCATCATTGAGGTCCTTCTCGAGCCGCCTAATCTCGTCCGCCTCGATCTCAAGTGTCCGGGAGTCCTTCTCAACCCCACGCCTCGTGAACACCTTTACGTTGACAACCGTTCCTTCGGTTCCGGGCGACGCATAAAGCGAGGCATCCTTCACCTCTCCAGCTTTCTCTCCGAAGATGGCCCTAAGCAACTTTTCCTCAGGTGTCAGTTGAGTCTCACCTTTAGGAGTGACTTTGCCCACGATAATGTCACCTGGCTTCACTTTGGCACCGGTTCGAATAATCCCGCTTTCATCCAGGTCAGCCAGAATCGATTCGCTCACATTCGGTATGTCTCGAGTGATTTCTTCAGGGCCCAGCTTGGTGTCTCGAGCCTCAACTTCCAGTTCTTCGATGTGAATCGACGTGTATAAATCGTCCTTGACCAGCCTCTCACCGATGAGGATGGCATCCTCGAAGTTGTAACCACGCCAAGGCATGAAGGCGACCAAGACATTCCGACCTAACGCCAACTCGCCCATCTCCGTGCACGGCCCATCGGCAAGGACCTGGCCTTGATTGACTTGTTCACCCTCTCGAACCAGCGGTTTCTGAGTGATAGAAGTGTTCTGATTTGAACGCTCAAACTTCGTCAGCTTGTAGATATCCACCCCAGCGTCGTGGGTCTCGTCACCGTGTGCCGAAATCGCTCTGACAATGATCCTCTCTCCATCGACAGTTTCGACAACCCCGTCACGCCGGCAGAGGATCACGGCGCCGGAATCCCGGGCAGCAATGTGCTCCATGCCCGTTCCCACGAGAGGAGCCTCTGCTTTGATCAGCGGCACGGCTTGCCGCTGCATATTGGATCCCATCAAAGCGCGATTTGCGTCGTCATGTTCAAGGAATGGAATCAGGCTAGCGGCAACACTCACCAACTGCTTCGGACTGACGTCAACGTACTCGATTTTCTCTTTCTCGACAAAATGAGTGTTCCCTTCATAGCGGGCTGTTACACGCTCTCTAATGATTCGCTGGTTATCATCAAGTTCGACATTCGCTTGGGCGATGTAATGTTTGTCTCCCTTCCAGGCGCCCAAATAGAAGGCATGGGGCACAGCCTTTGCAGCCATCCCGCCCTTTTTTTCGACTCTGGAGTTCTCCTTCTCAACCTCGTCCCAGTCATATATCTTCCCAATCCCAAGAGCGGTGTCCCCCTCATCCTCGATCTTATATTGGTCCACAACCCGCCCATCTTTGACTTGTCGATAAGGAGATTCGATAAAACCAAACTTGTCAATCCGGGCATAACAACTTAACGAGGATATCAAACCGATATTAGGACCTTCCGGCGTCTCAATGGGGCAAATCCTCCCGTAATGGGAAGGATGGACATCGCGCACCTCAAAGCCGGCCCGTTCGCGGCTTAATCCGCCAGGGCCCAGAGCCGAGAGACGTCGTTTGTGAGTGATCTCTGAAAGAGGGTTCGTCTGATCCATGAACTGGGAGAGCTGACTGCTGCCAAAGAACTCCCGAATCGAAGCCATTACAGGCTTGGTGTTGATCAGATCCTTCGGCATCGCGGTCTGAATCCCCTGGTGAACCGACATCTTTTCCTTAATTGCGCGCTCCATTCGGACAAGTCCGATTCTGAACTGATTCTCCAAGAGCTCTCCAACAGCTCGCACCCTTCGATTACCGAGATGGTCGATATCGTCAATCGAACCCTTGCTGTTCTGCAGTTTCAGGAGATAGGAAATCACCTCTATGAAATCCTCTTCGCTGAGTGTCCGCTCTTTAGACCGATTCTTTGGCTCCAGTTTGATGTTGAACTTGTGCCGCCCCACCTCGGATAGGTCGTATTTGCGAGGTTCAAAGAACATCCCGCGAAACAGGGCATTGGCCGTGTCAATCGTCGGTGGATCCCCAGGACGCTGCTTGCGATAGATCTCAATCCGGGCTTCATCGGTAGTCTTCACCGTGTCCTTGGCGAGAGTATTCGACAGGGTTGCACCGACGTCGTCTCGTTCCGGAAAGAAGACCACGATCTCCTCTACTCCCGCTTCGATCAAGCTGTTGACTGTTGAGCCGGTCACGTCGACATTTGATTCGCATAGAATCTCTCCTGACTCCGGATCAACCACCTCGACAACGGACTTGGCACCCTGAAGATCTTCCGCTCCAATCTCAACCTCCAGCAACTTCGCCTTTTTCATGTTGTTGAAGGCGACCTTTGAGACCTTTCGGCCGGCTTGGACAATCGGGCCGTCTTTTTTCGACGGATTCTCTATGTCCTTGCTGAGCCGAGTTCCAATGATGTTCTCATCAACAACCCAGTAAATCTTCTTGTCCTTGATCTTCATCCTTGAGGTGGAATAGAAACTCCCCAGGATCTCCGCATCCGTGCTCAACTCAAGTGCACGCAAAAACGTCGTCGCCAAAAGCTTTCGCTTTCGGTCGATTCGAACGTAAAGGAGGTTCTTCTTCGAGTCGTACTCAAACTCAACCCAGGATCCCCGGTAGGGAATAATCTTCCCGAGAAAGTAGTTTTTCTGGGCATTTGATTCGAAAAACACGCCAGGCGAGCGGTGCAGTTGGCTGACAATTACCCGTTCCGTACCATTGATAATGAAAAGACCGTTTCCAGTCATGCGTGGAATGTCGCCAAAATAGACCCACTCCTCCTTGATGTCCCGAATCGTCCGCTCTGCCGTTTCCAGGTCCTTGTCCCAAACAGTAAGACTGGTCTTCACCTTCAGCGGCACCGCATAGGTCATTCCCCGCTCTTTACACTCATCAATTGTGTACTTGGGTTCCCCCACGAGGTACTCAGAAAAGTCCAGAGAGCACACATTCCTGAAATCGGTTATAGGGAAAACAGACTTCAGCACGGCCTGAAGTCCAATATTGGTGCGCTCGGAAAGCCCTCGATCGAACTGCAGAAACCTCTTGTAGGATGCCTTCTGAACATCCAGCAAATCGGGAATGGGATATATTGACTTGATCTTAGAAAAGTCAACTCTTTCCCTATAAATGTTGTGAATGAATTCCGACATGCCTGAAAGCTCCCTTTCGTTGTAGGTAGTTCACGAAACAGCCGCAAAGACCTTCCGGCGGGCGCACCCTTCCGATACTTGATGCCAGGGCAGTTGCAGAGGCGATGTCTGCCTCCACACTTCGACGCCACCAACTCTCAAGTCAACTCGTACCAGCAAACTCCGATGGATCTGGACAGCATTTGCCGGCACCAGTAAGACGCCCCCTCCATAAGTGCCCAGCACCATGCAACAGGACCACGCTATGGATGTATTAATCGACATCCCGGGATCGATATTAGAAAGAGGAGAGCATAAATCCCTGTTTGGGTGGCTCTTAGCTGAGCAGAAAACATTGACGAATCAGGCCTTTATAGCATCGGCTGCCTAAAAAGAAGAGAAGGGAAGACACTCCTTCCCTTTCATTTAAGACAGAAAATACCTAAATCACCACGCTCGACAGAGCGTAACACACGACCGAGCCGAGTACAAGTGAACAATCTGAACTTGGTTCTACTTAACTTCAATAGTTGCGCCAGCGTCTTCAAACTTCTTCTTGACTTCCTCAGCTTCCCCCTTGCTGACTCCCTCTTTAATTGCTTTCGGCGCACTCTCAACAAGCTCTTTGGCTTCTTTGAGCCCCAAACTGGTTACTTCGCGGACGGCTTTAATGACATTGATCTTCTTCTCACCAAAAGAGGTAAGAATTACATCAAACTCGGTCTTTTCCTCTTCGGCCTCCGCCGCTGCCGGCGCACCGGCACCCGGCACAGCAATCGGGGCGGCAGCGGCGGCGCTTACCCCAAACTTCTCCTCCAAGTCCTTCACCAGATCATTAATCTCCAGGATCGAAGCGTTTTCAATCCATCCCATAACATCTTCACGACTTACTGCCATCTTTCGTACTCCTTAACTCCTAAATAGAGAATTGCAAATCGAGATCTATTTCTTGCCCTCAAGCTGACCCAAAGTGACTGCCAAATTCCTCACAGGCGACTGCAGCGCGGTTACCAACCGTGTCAGTGAAGCGTTCAACAGGAACAACAGCTTTGACAGGAGTTCCTCTCGCGAAGGCAAGCCCGCAAGTTCGACAACCTGCCCCTCAGAAAGGACCTTCCCATCGAGCACACCGGCCTTGAACTCCAGCCCCTTCTGCGCCTTGACGAAATCACGCAGGGTCCTGGCCAACGCGACCGGATCTTCAGTTGTAAAAGCGATGGCTGTCGGTCCCATAAAGTGCTCCTTGATCGAATCGATTGGAGTCCCTTCGGCAGCCCTCAGGGCCAACGTATTCTTTACCACCGCATACCCGCCCCGGCTCTCTCGAACCCTGTCCCGCAGTGCAGTGATTTCAGGAACAGTTACACCCTTGAAGTTGAGCAGGATCACACTCCCACTCTCGGCAAACGTTCTATGTAAACGTTCAACGGCTTCGGTTTTTTCGGCCCTATTCATCTCAAGCCCCTACTTTACAGCCAGCTGATTAACATCGACCCTGATACTAGGACCCATCGTGGACGAAACAGATACCCCGCGTACGTACCGACCTTTTGCGGCAGCAGGCTTCAACTTCACCACCGCATCAATCAGACTCTGAGCATTCTGCACCAGATGATCCTTCGGAAACGAGGACTTACCGAATGGAGCATGGATGACACCATTCTTGTCGACTCTGAACTCAACCTTACCGGCCTTGATTTCCTTAATAGCCTCCACGACCTTAAACGTAACTGTCCCCACCTTAGGGTTCGGCATGAGCCCTCTGGGCCCAAGAATGCGCCCCAGCCTCCCGACCAGCTTCATCATGTCGGGAGTGGCAATAACAGCATCGAAGTCGGTCCAGCCACCTTGAATCTTCTTCACTACGTCCTCACCACCGGAAAACTCAGCACCCGCTTCTTCAGCCTCTTTCACTTTCTCACCGGAAGCAATGACGCAAATTCTAATTTCTTTTCCAAGCCCATTCGGCATGACAATCGTCCCACGAACCATCTGATCCGCGTGCTTGGGATTGACGCCCAAATTCATCGCTATCTCAGCAGTCTCATCAAATTGAGCGAACTTAACCTGCTGAAGCAGCTCAACAGCGTCCTCCAACGAATAGTCTTTACGCTCTACCTGCTCCTTGGACTTCAAGTATTTCTTCCCAGACATATCCAACTAGCCTTTAACTTCAACACCCATACTTCGGGCGGTACCCAAAATGATCTTCTTTGCCTGTTCGACATCAGTGGTGTTCAAATCAGGCATCTTGGTTTTCGCTATCTCCTCGACCTGCTTCATTTCGACCGAGGCCACCTTCTCTTTGTTCGGCTCCCCGGAACCTTTGGCAATCCCTGCGGCTTTCTTAAGTAAAACGGCAGCCGGAGGAGTCTTGGTGATGAAGGAGTAGCTTCTGTCCTGGTAAACCGTTATAACAGCAGGGATTATGAGACCCTCCTGGCTCTGCGTCTTGGCGTTGAAAGCCTTGCAAAAATCCATTATGTTAACGCCGTGCTGACCGAGAGCCGGCCCAACCGGCGGAGCAGGAGTTGCTTTCCCAGCAGGAATCTGCAGCTTTATCAGTCCGATAACCTTCTTTGCCATACTTTTATCTAAGCTCCAGCGGATCGCGTATGACCCGTGTCAACTGTCGACCCCGAATGAATACCAACCCTGTTGTGCCTCAGCCCTCACTAAACCTTTTCTACCTGCACAAACTCCAGTTCTACAGGAGTTGCTCGCCCAAAGATCGTTACCATCACCTTGAGGGTACTGCGCTCAAGATTGACGTCTTCCACGACACCAGAGAAATTCGAAAAAGGACCATCAACGATCTTGACCGTCTCCCCCTTCTCAAATACGAACTTCGGTTTTGGCTTTTCGCCGATACTCGAGACCCGATGGACAACTTCATTGACCTCTTCTTCTGTAAGCGGAGTCGGCGTGTTGCCCTGACTCACAAACCCGCTTACCTTGGGGGTATTCCGCACCAAGTGCCAAGTCTCGTCATCCAAGTTCATCTCCACCAGAATATAGCCAGGGAAGAATAGTTTCGAAGTCACCACCTTCTTCCCACCCTTCATCTCGACTACATCCTCGGTCGGGATCAGTATCTGCCCGATCTTGTCCTGGAGATCGAAAACCTGGACTCGACTCATCAACCCTTCGGCAACCTTCCGCTCGTAGCCGGAGTAGGTATGGATGATATACCATTTTTTGGCCGACGATTTGTCGGCAGAGTTCTCAGTAATGGCCCTTCTCCTTACTAATTACTAAATCGGTGGATTGTTAAAGGGTTACAGAAAAATTCTAAAGATCCTATTTATCACGACCTGAAGTATTGAATCGACAAAGAACAGATAGAAGCCAAAGAAGAACACAGCCACAATGACAACGATAGTCGTCCCGTAGACTTCCTTCTTACTCGGCCACGTGACCTTCTTCATCTCCGACTTCACATCGGCAATGAATGAGGAGATCCTTCCTGGTAGATCTCTAAGCTTCTCTAGCATGGGAATCGTTATTTACCATTCAAAAACAGTGGCAGGCCAGGAGGGACTCGAACCCCCAACTCCCGGTTTTGGAGACCGGTGCTCTGCCAATTGAGCTACTGGCCTATTCAACCACACAAAACCTTATTCGAGGATATCGGTAATGGTTCCGGCTCCAACCGTTCGGCCACCTTCGCGAATCGCGAAACGCAGCCCTTTCTCCATCGCGATCGGCGTGATCAACTTGACTTCCAGTGCCACGTT
>JAUVSF010000063.1 GCA_030597245.1 Acidobacteriota bacterium | reverse complement strand
TCGGAGAGACCTCCAAGACCAAGAGCACACTCCTTGCCTATGCTCCCGGCATCAGCAATCCGAATCCTGAGTGGACCGGGACAGCTCCTGCTTTTGTTGACCACATGCATATCAAAGCTGAACCCGGTAAGGCCTCAGATTACGTGGCTCTTGTCAAGAAACTGGTGGCTGCTCATAAGGATCATCCCAAAGGACTTCATTGGGTTGGCTACACTGTTTTCGCCGGAGGCGCGACAGGGGAATTCCATTTCTTCATTGGAATGCAGAAGCTGGGAGAGATGGACGCCTGGCCGATGGGACCTGAGATGATTGAGGAGAAGTATGGCAAAGAAGAGACTGCAAAGCTCCTTAGTGCTTTCCCGAAACTCGCCAAAGCCAGGGACGAACTCCTGGCTCACAACGTAGAAATGAGTAATCTGCCTCCAGCGCCTTAGCCTGGGGTACGAAAGACTCACCACCAAGGCATCAAGGACACCAAGAAGCAAGTTTTCTTGCGTGTGCCTTGATGGTTTGAATCATGCGGTCTAGTGCGCGCGTTTCCCGCTTGTAGAATAGATGCGCCTGAAAGAAAGATCCTGCCGATTGACCTGTTCGCAAGGGCAGCATAAAATCTAGCCAAACGCGGTTTTACACTTCTTCCGCAAACCATGAGTGACGCTAATAGTCTGTATTTTGATCTTTGTGAGAACGCTCGTGACCTGATCCAGAGTGTCTCGCCCGAAGGCAAGTTTATCTATGTAAACCGTGCCTGGCGCGAGACCCTGGGGTATGGGAAGGAGGAGATCGCAGACCTGACGGTGTTCGATATTGTCCATCCTGAGAGCCAACCCCATTGCAGGGAGGTCTTCAAGGAGCTTTTGGAACAAGGAGAGATTCCTGCGTTCGAGGCTGTTTTAGTGAGTAAAAGTGGGCAACGGATTTATGTCGAAGCCTCTGCCAGTTGCCGGTATGAGGAAGGCAGGCCGGTAGCAACGCGGACCAGTTTTCGTGATGTCACGCAGCGCAGACAGCTCGAACAGGAGTTAAATCGCCTGTTTGAACTGTCGCTCGATCTCCTTTGCGTGGCCGGCACGGACGGGTACTTCAAACACGTGAATCCAGCCTTCGAGCAAGTGCTGGGCTACAGCCGAGAAGAACTGTTAAGTCGTGCCTTTGTTGAATTCGTCCATCCGGAGGATCAGCCGAACACACTGGCACAAGTCGAGCGTCTTTCGCAGGGGCTTCCCGTGGTCGATTTCCTTAATCGTTTTCGCACCAAAGACGGGGATTATCGCTGGCTTGCCTGGCGTTCGGCTCCGCTTCCGGAGCAGGGGCTGATCTACGCCGTTGCGAGGGACGTCACGGAAGAAAAACGCCTTCAGGAACTGATGGCTCACCAGTCTGCCGAACTGGCGAGATCGAATGCCGAACTGGATCAGTTTGCGTCGGTGGCATCGCACGACTTACGGGCGCCGCTTCGTGCCATACGGAATCTGTCTGAATGGATCGAAGCGGATATGCCCCAGGAGTTACCTGCAAAGGTCCGTGAGAGCTTAAGCAGGCTGGGCGCCCAGGTTAAGAGAATGGAGAAGTTGACTGACGACCTTCTCAAATACGCACGGGCGGGTCGGGAATCGGCTGAGCCCAGCCTGGTTGACACGTCGAAACTTATCCGGGAACTGAGCGCTCTACTCGTCGATACTGGAGGTATTGAGATAATCTGCAGTCCTGGGATGCCGGTGTTTGAAACGGCTAGACAGCCCTTGGAGCAGGTTTTCAGGAACCTTATCTCTAACGCCGTGAAATACCACGACCATCCGGACGGTACAGTTAGGGTGTCGTCTCGTCAGAGTGGCTCCTACTACGAATTCAGCGTCAGTGACGACGGCCCTGGGATTCCCAGCCGGCATCACGATAAGATATTTGAGATGTTTCAGAAGCTGGAATCACGTGAAGACGTTGAAGGAACAGGAATGGGCCTGGCTCTCGTGAAGCGCATCGTGGAACATTTCGGGGGAGAGGTTACTCTGGAACCTGCAGAACCCCGAGGTGCGATCTTCCGCTTTACCTGGCCCTGCCAGATAGGGACCTCCGAGTAAAAGAATGGTGAAGATCCTGGTAGTGGATGACGAAGCGGTTGACCGTGAACTGGTCCGGCGTTGTCTTGAACCGATCCAGAATCTCGAGGCCGGCTTTGTCAATGATGGCGAACAAGCTATAGAGTTTGTCTTTCGAGACCCTCCTGATCTGGTGTTAACAGATCTCCGAATGCCCGGGATAAATGGGCTGGAACTGGTTGAGAGGCTTCACACCGAGTTTCCCCTCTTGCCGGTCATCCTTATGACTTCCAAAGGCGGCGAGCGGATCGCCGTTCAGGCGCTCAAGGCCGGGGCAGCGAGTTACGTCCCCAAGGATGAGCTGAAGGACGAACTGCACGAAACGATCAAGGAGGTTCTGGAAGTCGCCGAGGCAACCCAAAAGCACAGCGAAGTGTTG
Source organism: Acidobacteriota bacterium (assembly GCA_030597245.1). Lineage (GTDB taxonomy): Bacteria > Acidobacteriota > UBA6911 > RPQK01 > JAPXNP01 > JAUWTT01. The sequence goes on along the minus strand of JAUVSF010000063.1, from coordinate 12,766 downwards.
AGTTCCCTCCGTTCCCGCGTGGCTCACTTTGAGGTAGCTAATGACCCTGCGCTTTTCAGCCACCTGGTTTCCAATCTTGTCGATAGCCTCCAGATCATTGGTTTTGGCACCGAAGCCGACCGAACTCAAATAGGAATCGCTTTGATGGAGGCCCTCTCCAACGCTCTTATCCACGGTAACCTCGAACTGGATTCAGAGTTGCGCAAGTCGGACCGTGACCAGTTCGAAGAGTTGCTCTTTCGCCGCTTGAAGGAGGAACCCTACTCTGAGCGCCTTATCCATTGCACGGTTACAGAAACCCGGGATAGGGTGGAATACGTCATCAGTGATGAAGGGCAGGGATTTGACCCGGATTGCCTGCCGGACCCGACGATCCCGGAGAACCTGCTGGAAGTCTGCGGCAGGGGCGTCATGCTGATCCGAACTTTTATGGATAGCGTTGAATACAACCAGAAGGGTAATCAGGTAACCATGGTCAAACTCGGCAGTGGGTCACCCGATTCACTGTAGGCCCTGACCGTGCGCGTACTGCAAACTCGCTTCTGCGCGTTTGAAGTCGAGCAGAGCTTCAGTGTAATTCACTTCGGACTCGACCAGGGTCGTTTCAGCCCTGGTCAATTCCACCAGGTCTCCCAGATCAGATTCGTAGCGAAGTCGAGCCAGCCGTATGGCCTCTCGAGCATGAGCGGCAACCTGCTCGTGTGCTCGAGCCGCTTCTACGGCGTTGAGCATTCGGATGAAAGCGCTTTCGACTTCCATTCGGATATCCTGTTTGAGTTCTTGTTCCAGGGCTTTGTTCTTCTCGAGAATCGCTTCGACTTCATCGACTTTGCCCTGCAAGCGTTTGCCGTCAAAAATCGGAAGTTGAAAAGAGATGCCACCGAAGAGAAGGTTTCTCAGAGAAAGTTGGGCAAAGCGAGCCATTCCCGCACTAAAGGCCGCCATGAATTTAGGTTTCATTTCGCTGTGGGCAAACTCAAGCCAGGCTTGATCTGCTTTAATTCGGGCCTGGATGCCTCGGAGCTCCGGTCGATCAGCCAGGGCTTGCGCCAGCAGCGCATCCAGATGGCCAGGAGCACTTAAGATGACAGGTGATGCCGCAAGACGGTAGGGGATTCTGGACTCGCTCACTCCCATGGCATTTCTCAGCGAGGCCTGGGCCTCTCTTTGACGGTTGTCGGCCTTAACAAGCTCCGCTTCCTTTTTTGAAAGTTCTACGCGAACAAGTTCCACCTCCAGCCCGGACTTGAGGCCTGCACTGGCAAACGCTTTGGCTTGACGCAGGGTAAGTTGCTCCATTTGGCGATTTTTCCTCGCAAGCAGTGCGAACTTCTCCGTTTTCAAGCCCTCGAAGAAAGCGTTCTTGACGCTGAGGACGATCTTGGCTCTCTCTTCCTGAGCTTTCTCAGAAATTTCTCCTGCCTCAAACGCTCGGGCCTCGGTCTGGTGTTTCGTCCGTCCTGAGTCGAAAAGATTCTGGATGATGTTGGCCGAGGCCGCGGCGCCATTAGGAAACGGTGAGCCTGCGATGCCGTCGAGCCCAAATGCCGCTGCGGCACCACCGAGTCCCTCCTTTATCAGCCCGCCGGCGTCGATTTGTGGATAGGAGGAAGAGCGCGCCTGCTGGACACGAGCTTCAGCGGCCGCTGCCTCATATGCTACGGCCTGCAGGCGCGGATGGCTCCTCAAAGCAATTGCTATCGCTTTGTCCAGAGTGAGAGGCTGTTCCTGAAGGCCGCTAGCGCACCAGATCACAGACGGCAGGCTTGAAAGGAGCAGAATCAGGGAGCATATTGCCTTTTTCATTTTCGACTCTCCTGCGGCCATTCCCAGGGGCTTGAACTTACCGCCAAACCCTCCGAGAGCGATCCACTTGATGCGACCACAATCTCTTCATGGCCCTGAAGTCCTGATGTGATCTCTACATAAACAAGGTCGTTGTTGGCGGTTTCAACCTCAACCCTGCGTGCCTTTCCCTCTTGAACCACGTACAGGAAAAGGTCCTCTCCCTCCGACCGAAGTGCTTCCACCGGAATGACTATAGAATCGGGTCTCGAATCAAGAATAAGTCTGACCCGGCCGAACATGCCAGGGAGAAGGATCCCTTGCGGATTGGGGTGGTTGATTTGGACGCGCATGGTTCGTGTAGCAGGATTCAAGGCTCTAGAGAAGCGCTCGATGTGACCTTCGAACCGTTTTCCCGGGAGAGCGTCACAGGTGACGAAAGCAGGATCCCCAACCTGAACGTAAGCAACTTCCTTTTCCGGCACATCCAGGAAGATGCGAATCGGATCGGCTCTGAATATGGTCACGATGGGCAACGCGTTTCCGGAGGTTGTCCCTTCCTGGATAAGAGACCCGGGATCCACGAAGCGTTCCGCGACGGTACCGCTAAAGGGAGCCTTGATTTCGGTGTAAGCCATCAGGCTATCTAGGTGTTTCAGGTTCGCCTCGAGCTCCTTGATTTTGCTTTTCGCAAGGTTGATCTGACTTTGAACAACTTTGAGGTTGGTGGAGGCGACTTCGAAGCCTTGCCTTGCCTCGTCAACTCTCTGCTCGGACATTACCTCAGAGTCTTGTTCACGAACCTTGGACACCCGCTCGAATGTCACCTTCTTGAATCGGTATTCTGCTTGCGCTCGCTCAAGTTCGGCCTGATTGTTCTCCAGCATTGCGCGGGCACTTGACAACCTTGCAGACGAGGCATCCCGCTCGTGCTCCATCTCGGGGACCAGGATCCTGGCAACAACCTGCCCCTTCCGAACGCGGTCGCCAATATCTACGCCGATCCAGTCCAGATATCCAGCCACCCTGGAATATAGTTTGGTTCGCTCGAAGGCTTCAAAGCTGCCTGGAAGAACGACTGTGCGGTCGATCGTCTCTCGCCTGGGATGGGTCGTCACGACTTTAACGACGGTCTGTGAAGGTTTCGCTTCAGCCTCCGAGGCGGCGGGGCTCTGCTCAGAAAGGCCGGCTTGCTCGGCACAGCTTATCAAGAGACAGAGCACCAGAGAGAGGGGGGCTAACGCCCGTCGCTTTTTCGAACCGCTGATTGAAATCTTCAATTTTGCTCCTCTGAACTCTTCTTTGAGACTGTCCTCGAGGTCTATTCCAAAGTGAACTCTGAGACCCCACCTGAACGCACGGGTACACGCTTGAGAATCACATAGAAGCAGGGAACCACCACCAGAGAAAGCACCGTCGCAGCTACCACGCCGCCAACGATGGCACGGGCTAGAGGGACGTTTGCATCGCCTCCAGCAATACCAATCGCCATGGGGATGAGAGCCAGAATGGTCGTGATGGAGGTCATAAGGATGGGGCGTAGTCTTATCCGGGCTGCCCGAACAATTGCTTGTCTGGGCGAGAAATCTTCTCCAACCTGAGAGTTCGCGAAATCCACCAGGATAATGCTGTATTCCACCACGATTCCCACCATCATGATGATGCCCATGAACGATTGGATGCTCAGAGAAGTCCCAGTGAGAAAGAGGGCAGCGACGACCCCGATGAACCCAAGAGGGACAGTAAACATGATGACCAATGGATCCAGAAAATTCCGGAACTGAGCAACCATTACCAGGTAAACCAGGATGGTCGCAATGAGGAGGCCTTTACCAAACTGCGAGAAAGATTCACGCATGCTGCGAACTTCACCCATCAGATCGACGCTGTACCCTTTTCCGGCATAATCGGGCCCCAAGACTTCGTAATAGGTGCCTCGCTCTGAATCACGCAGAGCCAAGCCCAGTACGGTCGAATTCTCCAGGCGGCGCTCGATCTCGGCAACGACTGTCCCGACGTCATACCCCTGCCGAGTATTCACGTATATATCGATTACGCGGGTGATATTGCGATGGTTAATGACGGCAGGCCCGGTCCTTTGGCCGAAACTGGCCACACTTCGCAAGGCGACAGGCTGTTTACGATTCTCTCCCGTGATGGGTATGTCTTTGAGAGTCTCCAGCGAGCGAATGTCCTTCTCGAAATACTGGGCCCCTATGAAGTAGTGGTTGCCGTTGTTGTTGTCTATCCAGAAAGCCGGGTCAAAGTTGATGCTGGAATTAGTTGCCGTCACGATGTTCTTCATGACATCTTCGACAGTCAGGCCCGAGAGTGCTGCCTTAATGCGGTCAACTTCGATATCGATGATGGGATAGTCGAGGCGCTGGGCAACCCGGACGTCAACGGCCCCGGGCACCTGCGCGGCCTCGCTGCGGATGATGTGACCGATTTCGTGAGCGGCATAATAATTGCTGCCGCTCACTTGGATATGGATCGGAGAGGGTTCCCCGAAATTGAGTGCAGCTGTCAGCATCCCACCCGTATCGAACGAGAACTCTACGGCTGGAAAAGCTGAACTCAGACGGTCTCTGAGACGGTCCACATAGTCGAAGGTAGACGCGTGCTTTCCCTTTAGCTGAACCAGCATGAATGCGTCCATTGGTCCGGTGTTTGGCGTGTAGGCGGCCGGCCAGTCCATCAGAACTCCTATGTTTGATATCAGGATCTGCAGATCTGAGTCAGGGAATCGTTCATTCCTTGGATATTCAGGGTCGGGTTGTCCGATCACGTCTATCAGAGTCTTCTCAATCTCGGCGACAGTTCTCTCCGTTACCTCGATCCGGGTCCCGGAAGGTAAACGTACGAGCACCGTGAACTGCTTTGCGTCCACGCGGGGGAACAGCTCTGTCCCCATATTGACGAGGAGAATAACCGCCCCGGTGAAGGCTGCGGCTACTATCAGAATGATCGGATAGCGGAATCGGAGAGAGATTTCCAACAATTGGGAGTAGAGCTTTCCATAGCCGGTCTCTTCCGAGCCCCCCCTTCCACCGTCCTCTGGTCTGAGGAATCTGGCACAAAAGCTCGGTATCAAAAAGATGGCCAGTGCGTAGGAAGCGAAAATTGCCAGCGAGGCCGCCACCGCGAGTGGGGTGAAAAGAAACTTGGCAAGACCCGAAAGAAAGACGACCGGGTAAAAAACCACCGTGAATGTGATCGATGAAACCAGAAGAGGAAACGTAACCTCCCGTACTCCGTCCAGGGCCGCCTGAAATGAGCTTTTCCCCTGCTGCACATGCCGAATCGTGTTTTCGAGCACTACAATAGACTGATCCACCAGGATTCCAACTGCGAGGGCCAGGCCCCCTAACGTCATTGCGTTGATGGTATCTCCTGAGTAAAAAAGTCCTATGAAGGCCGCCAGAATCGATAGCGGTATCGCCAGAAAGACAATCAGAGTCGCCCGAAAGCTCCGCAGAAAGAACCAGACAACCAGACCGGCCAGCAAAGCGCCAAGGCCGGCGGCAATCTGCAAACCGCGGATCGAATCTCGAACATAGACGGACTGGTCCATCACCACTTCAAGCTGCAGTGTCCTTGCCCGTGGGTCCATTTCGCGAATTCTCTGCAGTATGCGTTGCAGTCTGTCGTTGATGGCGTCAACGATTGCCAGTGTGTTGGCACCCGGTTGGCGGTAAATCGGGATGTAGACCTGGCGACGTCCATTGATTCTGACGATATTAGTTTGAATCTGGTGACTGTCGACAACCTTTCCTACATCCGAGATCAGAACCGGGGCCCCGCCATCGACCTTGACGGGAATGTCGTCGAGCTCCTCCACTCTGGAGGGCATCGCATTACTAAAAATCGGGTAGTCGAGATTGCCGAATTTGGCGTTTCCTGCCGGTATGAACACACTGTATTGGCGGAGCGCGTTGACAACATCCATAGGGGACAGGTTTCGGGCCTGCAGCCGTTCCCTATCGACGTAAGCCAGGATCCGCCGCAACACCCCTCCATAGACCGCGGGAGCAATGACTCCCTGGATTGACTGGAGCCGGTTGCGCAGTTCGAAGTAGGCCACGTCATAGAGTTCCTGTTCCGTCATGGTGGGACTGGAAACGCTGACCAGGGCGAGCGGAATTGCGGCTGTTGGGTCAAACGGCATCACCATCGGAGGAATGGTCCCCGGAGGCAGATAGAACATGTCGGAGACCGCATACGACGTTACCTGGGACATTGCCGTGTCGAGGCTGATCCCCTCCCGGAAAAAGTCTTTAACGACCGAAACACCCAGCATCGCTTTCGCTTCCTGGTGCTCGATCCCAACCGACTGACCGGTCCAGCGTTCCAGCCGAGACATGATGTCGCGTTCCATAACCTCGGGTGGCATCCCAGGATAGAAGGTCACGATTTGCACGGCCGGTGTTTCAAAGATCGGCAACAGATCTGCGGGAATCTCCCGGTACGACACCACTCCCAGCACAAGGGTGGCCAGAACGAAAACTATAACGAGATAGGGATTCTTGAGTGCAAGTCTAACCATACAAGCTCATGCAGTCTCCGGCGAACTCCGCCGCATCAACCTCCCCGGTCGAACCCCCTCGAAAAAGCTGGATTCCACCTTATTCCAGCAGGCCGGTCGGCAACTTCGGATAGTTGGCCAGATCCTCGCAGGTCAACAGCGCTGTCCTCGGAACTTCAAACTCCGGAGACCGGAAGAGTGTGTACGCACCGAGCCCATGTGATTGAGTCCTAACGGAGCAAACTTTCCAGCAAGGTTATCACAATGTCAATACTGATCTCAATGGATGAACGAATTGTAAACTGTCCTTAGATAAGGCCAGTGGCGAGGAAGGGTCTGTTTAAGGTAAACCCTTTCTTCTTGGTGTCTTTGTTGTGAGTCTTTGAATTCTCCCGGCTGGAGATGGCCCTCGTTGTACAATCGACGCAGTGGAAGAACGACCTGAGTCTCCAAAGCGTCTGAAATGCATTTCCTGCGAAGTCCTGGCTCGACCTGTCTACCACTATGCGAGTCAGACGCCTCATATAGTTAACACCGAAGTCCTCGAGAAGGCTCTCCACAATCGCCCGGAGGGGTTACGGGAACTGTTGCAGGAGCGGATTGTCAGCTGTTCCAGTCAAAGGTACGATGCGATTGTCCTCGCCTACGGTTTGTGTGGGAAAGCGGCAGACGGCTTGCAGGCAGGCGAAATCCCCTTGGTGATTCCTCGCGCTCATGACTGTATCACTCTGTTCCTGGGAAGCAGGGAAAAATACCGGGAAGAATTCGAAAGGGAGCCTGGGACGTTCTGGTTCATTCCCGGCTACATGGAACGGGACAACTCCGATGTTACCGACCTTTTCCTGGGCCCCGGGTTATCTTCCCAGTGGACAGTCTCCTATCAGGAACTGGTGGGAAAATATGGAGAAGACAACGCGAAGTATCTTATCGACACAATGGGTGATTGGCGATCCAACTATCGGCGGGCGGCCTTCGTTCCCGGAGCAGGGGGCGACTCGAAGCATGTAGAAAAGCAGGCCAGGGAAGAGGCCGCGTGCAACGGCTGGGATTTCGAGGTTGTGGAAGGAAGCACGCGGCTGCTCAAAAAGCTTCTGTTCGGTTTCTGGGATGAAGAGTTTCTTGTCGTTCCGCCCGGACAGCAAGTGCAGATGGCGAACGATGAGCGTGTAATCGAGCTAGGGTCTTCGAGTCCCTGATGTGCGCGCCTCTGCAGGGCGCGGATGGCTACTAGTCCCGGCGACCTGGAAGCTCATCCTCCCCCAGAAAGGTTGACGAGAAGTAACCGGTCGGAGTGAAGCTTTGCGAAAACTCTAGTTCCCTCGCGCCAAGAACGCAACGACCGCAAAGAGAATCTCCTGAGTATCGAAATTTCAGCTTCCACCTATTTCTGACTTGACAGCAGGAACATCAAGCGCGGGACAATCCTTAACAAGACCCAAGACCCCGAGACCTGGGGCTTGGGAGGCTCTTGCTCAAACCGAAAAATCGGAAGTCCGAAGTTCGAAGGCGGAAGGTGAAAGTTCGACGTTCGAAGTTCGAACTTTCCCAAGACCCAGCCTTACCGAGCCTTTAAGAGGCGCTCAGCTACCCGTGAGAAGATCCGAGGCTTGCCGCCATTTCGCGGGATAAACATCCATGCCAGGAGGCGAACAGGCACAGGGAGGTCCCTGCGTGACCAATCATCGTTCTTTGCAGGAAACATCTGTTGAAGGGCGGTGAGCGGCGACTCCCGTAGATCATCCAGCCAGGAAATCCTGTGGACACACCCAACAGTACAATATGGCGCGCAGCCTTTCACGGCTCCGTAGGCTCTTTCAAGATCCTCCAACGTGTAATCGGCTAGAGGAATTCCAGGTGTGCCGCGCTGCTGCGAGCAGTAATGGACAAGCCCGTCTTCACAAACATAGAGGTAACGACTTCCTGCCCGGCAGTGCCAATCATTGGGAAGGCCCTTGACCATGTTCTCCTGGAAATTGCTGTGGGAAGCAAAGGAAAAGACGGACTTACTCAGATCCTTCACCTCGTCATACACCTGCTTGGGCCGCTCATCCAGGGGACGAAGCTGGCCGTCTCCGTCGTGAATGATTCCAACGGTCCCCGAGAAGCCCAGTTCCTTGGCACGGCCGGCGATAACGATGGCATCTTCCGGGTTGTCCATGGAGTTCCCGACCACTGAATTGATGTTGACTCGAAACTCGGCGAGCTCGGCAAGCGCCTTCAGCTTCTTGTCAAGGTTCTTGAGGCTTTTCATCGAGACGTCGTCTGGTTTCAGGTTGTCGATACTGATCTGCAAGTGGTCTAGACCAGCTTCATTCAAACGCTTGATGATCTTGGGCCCGAGCAGGAATCCATTCGTAATAGTCCCAGCCAGAGCACCTTGTTCTCTGATACGAGCGATGATCTTATCGACCTCTGGATGAAGGAGTGGCTCCCCTCCACTGAGATGGATCATCGTTGCACCGAGCTCACCCAACTTGTCTATCCGGCGGAACATCTCGTCCGTCGGGATGGGTGCTGAATGTTGATCATATTCGTTACAGTAACCGCAAGCTAAATTGCACCGGCGGGTCGGAATAATGTGGGCCAGGATCGGATGTCGAGGCGAGCTGAGCGCCTTGGCAAACATCCGAGCTTCACGCAGCCGGCGCCTGGCAGCGAGCGATTTTCTCTTGAGTTGTTTTAAAGCCATGTAAACCTTATGTCAATGGATGTGGAAACCCAATTTGGCTGGATAGCGGAGTTGAAGCTTGGATTATACATGAACGAACCTGATCAAGTGGGAACAGCATGGTCCGGGATTCGAACTGCTTGGGCATGAGGACTTGTTAACCACCAAAACACGAATTCACGAAGAATGCATTGTTGAAATCGGGACTGGAGAACCGATTCGATGTTCAACGGTCATGTGCGGGCGGACTTTATTGAGCCCGAAACCCTTGGGACTTGGTGTTTTTGTGGTTAATCCGCGTTTGAAATTCAGAACTGCTTCGAGCTTGAATCTGAGTCCGCCGGATACACTACACCATTCTTAATGATACCGAGCTGAACCTTGCGGCGATTCTGGCCAAACTCGTCCCAGTCAACGATTCCGTTGACCCCTTCCCAGGGTGCGAGGTCTCGTATGGCGTCGCGAATCCGTTCGCGTTCGAGACCGGCTTTTTCAATTGCCAATGCCAACAAACGTACTGAGTCATAGGTCTGCCTTGCGGCGAAATCGGGTGTTCGGTTGTAGCGCTCTCGAAATTTCATGACGAACGAATCATTGAGCTCAGCGCGACCCAGGAGAGGGAAAAGGACTCCGGCCGAGGAAGAACCCGCCTGGCTCAAAAACAGGCTCCTTCCCATTGCGGGACCCCCAATCAAGGATGCCTTGAAACGGGGTCGAATCGTCTTGACTATTTCAGCACTTTCTCTGGGGCCTGCAAGAATTACAAATGCGCCCACTGTCTCTCCGATGTCGTCGAGGGGCTGGAGCGATCGCTTTTCTCCCGGGTTGTATTTCACGTGCAGGGCTGGAGAGACACCGCGAGTCGATATATAACGCTCGAACTCGGTCGCGAGGACGCGGGAATCGTGATCGGTAGCGGAGATGAGGACAAACGGGCGTTCCCCGGTCTTTTCGATTAGAGCCTGAAAAATAACTGGTACCTGCAGGTTCTCACCAGGCAAGCAGGAAAAGACCCAGGGGACATAAGCCAGGTTTACCGTTCGGTCCGAACTGCCCGGGTTAAGCAAGGGGAGCCGTGCTTTGGCAATGACCTGTTCTGCAAGGTGGGCCGAAGGACCGTCAACGGGGGCGATGAGAGCCCAGACCCGTTCCTCGAACACCATGCGAGTCACCAGCGTGATCCCGGTTCCCCACGGGTTCTTCGACCAACCCTGAATGAGTCTGTATGGAATACCCTGGTAGCCGTCATCGCGGTTAAGTTCCTCGATCGCCAGGGAAGCAGCCAGCCAGAGGTCACCTGACAGCGCGTCGTCAGGATCGTTTGGACCAAAGTAGCCGATTTTGACTTCGGAAAGCCCTGCCGGAATCGAAGTGGTCTTACCGGGAGTCCGACTCGCCGGTTCCGATTCTTGAGTGACAGGCTGGTTCGACCTCGGACCTGACAGCAACGTCGCTCCAGAACCGAACCCGGAGATCAGAGCAAAAACGGCACTCCATCTGAGCCAGCGCATCGAACCGTCAGACATCGATCCTTCAGTCCGTTGGGGCTGCAGACGCGGTCCTCGTGACGCGGTCGCGTGCTGGGATGACCCCCCGGGGAATTTGCAGGTCTTCGCGAGTGTGGAAGTTCCACTTGCCTCCCTCAAACTTGGCTAGGGTCACGGTGCCGACGTCGTCCAGAGCCGCAGACAGTGCTATGTCGCCGGTAACGCCTGGCCAGGGCTTCGAGCGATAAGCCAGGACGTCTCGAATCTTGGCGCGGTTGAGTCCGGCGACCTGGGTAGCCCAAATCAGCATGTTCATCCCGTCGTAACCGTGAGCCGCGTAGGTATCCGAGTCCACTCCGAATCTGTCGCGGAAAATCCTGCGAAAGGCATCCAGTTTCGGGTCCTTCCGAATCGGATTCCAGGGGTACACTGCCCAGACTCCCTCAGCGTTCTGTCCCGCGATCTCTGAGAACTCGGATATCACGGAGCGATCAGAAGTGAAATAGGGCTGAGCCATTCCTTCCTCACGCATCTGATTGAGGATCTTAGCCGCGTCCGTCCCGTCTCCCCAGTGAACCACTGCCTCAATATTGGCCTCACGCAGACGCTCCAACTGAAGAGAGAAATCGGTGGATCCGAGGGTGTAAGCCATCTCAATTGCGATCGGATTGCCCAGACGACGGCTTCCGTCGATGATCTCGCGAACACCGAAGCGGGCATAGCGGTTACTGCCTCTGATGATGCCGATGCGTTTAAAGCCGCGCTTCCGGAAAAGGTAGTCCACAAGCAGGTAGCCCATCTGCCGGTCGTCGCTGATACAACGAAAGACCCAGGGAATGTTGGTTTCGATGAAGGTTGGGTCTGTGTCGCCTGAATTGATCATCGCCACTTCCGCCTTCAGAGCGACACGGATGGCAATGTGGCTGTTGGCACCGTCAATGGTGCCCAGAATCGCCCAGACATGGTCTTTGTAGGCCATTTTGATGATCTCGTTACCGGATGCGCCCCAGAGCCCATTGTCATTCGCGACAACCAACTCGAACGGGAGTTTCCGCTTTAGGTATCCCCCACGTGCATTGGCTTGCTCAATGGCCAGGCGGCTCCCTCGAAGCATCTGAAGACCAAGAGGTTCCTCGTGGCTTTTCCCCCCTGTCGCAACCGAGACTGTTGACATGATGGGCCCAATGAAGCCGAGTTTCACCGTTTCAACGTGCTCCGGCTCAGGAATCGCGCGGCCCGGTCCGGTGTATTCCATCTGTTCCAGAAAGTGTTCTTTAAAGGGTGTCACGCCACCATAGGGTTCTACATCTTCAGCAGTCCTGGCATAGTTTTGTTCCCGCCTCAATTTCAAATCGGGAACTTCATAGCTATCCACCGCGTTGATTTTCTCCAAGACTTCGGCCAGGGCGGGGTCATCATTCTCAAAAGGGGGAAGCAGCTCGGGGTCCGGCAGTTCGACAGTCTGCCCGAGCACGGCTGAACTGAAAAGAAAGAAAAAAACCAGGAAGATCCGTGTGGATTTCATTGGATTCTCACCTTTTCTCTGCGGAGACCGTGTTTCGGCCTTCCGGTTGCTGGTTTGAAACAGACAGAGTTTCCGGGGTGCGAATTCCGGCAAAGTAATCCTTGCCGATGCCCCGAGCAAGTCCCTTGGAAGTCCCAACCCAGATGTCGTTTCCATCGACTTCCGTCCAAAGCACATAGTTGTGCGGTATCGCCAGGGGCATCTCGACCGTCTTCACCACTTCATTACCCCGGGTGATGACCGCTTGCCCCGTGTGAGTTTTCGGATTCATGGTATAGATGACCCAGGTATCCGAGGCGAAATCCATTACGGCGCCAAGTCCTTTGTCCGTTCCGAACCAGGCCTCATTGGCACTCCGCCCGATGACCGCATTGATGAAGTCACTCGGAAGGCCGGAGTCGTGGGCAAAGTAGCCTCGCCAGTGACGGCCGTCGTAACGATTGCCTCCAAAATAAGTGGAAACCCAAAGGACACCATCTATGTAGCTGGTTCCCGTCGTGATCACATGGACAATCCCATCATCCCGGTATAGATCAATCTCCATCTCTCCGTCGGGGTCAAGATAGTCCTTCCATCGTTCAGTCGCTACATCGAACTCCAAGACACCACTCCCCCAAATGCCCAGATAAACCTTTCCATCATTGTATGAAACCCCGTAGTTCCAGATCTCTTCCATTGGGGCGTTCTTCTCAGTGTAAATGCTCCATTCACCGGTTACCGTATTGAAGCGACTCGCGCCGGCAGTCGTCGCAATCCAGACGTGGTCATTCTCGATG
>JAUVSF010000182.1 GCA_030597245.1 Acidobacteriota bacterium | reverse complement strand
GCCGTCGCCGGGATTCTGGCTCCCTACTTCCACCTTACTGCCATTTTCACACTCGGGGGAGCTTTTGTCTTTGCCGTAACCGACCTCACCATGGGAAAAACCCGGGGAAAACGCCGCTGGAAAGAATTGTTTCTGATGGTTATCACCGTTGGGATCGGCCTGGCTCTGCTTCTCGGTCCCCCGCTGATTGTCGATGCAACCTCTTTGACAGGAAAAGTCTCCACAGACGGCGTCGAATCCGCAACCCTGACAGGGGCTATCCCACTCTTTTCAGGCACAAGAAGCATACCAGCGGCGCTTCTTTTCCTCTTGGCCGCGTGCGCCGGAGGACTCTTACTCATTCGGAGGAACCGGCGGTTTGGGGCCTATTTAGCAACGATCTCCGCCTTCAGCCTTGTTGCCACCAGCGTCATTGCCCCTCAGGCTATACAGGTACCAATCGTCTTCGCTCGTTACAACATCTCCCTTCTGCCTATTTTATTGCTGGCAGTGTCGGCGCTGCTGGGCGAGGTCGAAACCAGGATTTCCAGTCGTCTCCGGTGGTATCAGTCCGGACTCCTGAGTGCGGCGGTCGTTTTACTTCTCGTCTATGCCGGACCGATTCGACAAATCTATTACTTCCCGAACAATTGGACGAACCACGCTCTTTTCCAGTACTTCTACGACCTGTCGAAACCCGGTAATCTGTATGCTTATCTCACGACGCCCTACCGCATCCCTGAGTTCTATCAAAGACTGTCGGAACAACCAGCAGGGAGCCTCCTGCTTCTAGAAGTACCCTGGTTCTATGAGTGGAACAACAATTTCTACCCTCACTACCAGAGGGTCCACCGTCAGAAGATGCTGATCGGGTTCGTAGGCGACCCGGCCGCATGGACAAGGCCGGGCGAGTATCCTGGGCATGACTACAGGATGCGTTTCAGGAACTGCGTTCACGTTTCAGACTGGAAGAAGAGCCAGAGAGCCGGCGTTCGCTATGTGGTCTTTCATAAAGCACTCGCGGTTGAACTCCCGTATCGGATAAGCGCGGTCGCGCCGGAGGTGATCCCCTGGGTTGAGAGATACCGCTTACGTTTTGGAGACCCGGTCTACGAGGATTCAGATCTGGTCGTGTTTGACCGCAACCCGGAAGGAGTCGAGTGACCAAGGCTCAAGTGGGAGCGTTGGTTTCCTGGCTCTAGAAATCCGGTCCTCAGGTCACGTAGTGTGTCGCACTTCTAAACCCTTAGCGAACTTAGCGGGCTTTGCGTGAAATAAGTCTATCTCACGCCAAGGCGCAAAGAACGCAACGAGGGTATTAGGTGTTTTTCGACACCCACTTCGTTGACGTCCTCTACACCCTTAGCGGGCTTTGCGTGAAATGTATTGACCTCACGCCAAGAACGCAATGCCGCAAAGAGATGGCCCAAACACTCATGCTGTTTCGACACTAGTATGGTATCTTCCTGTGGCATGGCGCTTCAGGGGCAAACCATTGCGGTCGTCCTTCCCGCATACAACGCTGCAGCAACGCTGAAGAGAACCTTCGAAGAGATTCCACATGATCTGGTAGATCACGTTCTGCTGGTAGACGATTCCAGCCAGGACGAGACGGTGCGTGAAGCTCGAGAACTGGGGATTGCCGTTTTTGTCCACGATTCCAACCTTGGCTACGGAGCTAACCAGAAGACCTGCTATTCGGAAGCTCTCAAGCTGGGCGCCGACGTTATCATCATGCTGCATCCCGACTACCAGTACACACCGCGGTTGATACCTGCTATGGCCTCTATGATCACCAGCGGACATTACGACGTCGTTCTAGGTTCGCGAATTCTGGGAGGGACCGCGATCAAGGGAGGGATGCCGGTCTATAAGTACATCTCAAATCGAGTGCTAACCCTGTTCGAAAACCTGATGACAATGGCGAAACTATCGGAGTACCACACCGGATACAGGGCCTTCTCTCGGACAGTCCTGGAAGAGCTTCCTCTTCTCGAGAACTCCGATGATTTCGTTTTTGACAACCAGATTCTCCTCCAAACTCTCCACTTCGGTTTCAGAATTGGGGAAGTCAGTTGTCCGACTAAATACTTTCCCGAGGCCTCGAGCATCAACTTCAGTGCCAGTGTCAAATACGGTTTCCAGGTGATGACGGCAGCCCTCCAGTTTCGACTAAACCGCTGGGGATTGCTTAAGCCACCCCTGTTCAACCGCAATGGACGAAAGCTGAACTCCGGGTTAGCAAAGGGTGTGGGTAATTCGAATTGAAAGCCCGAAGCGGAATCTTCGCTACCGAACGGCAAGCCTGGATAGCGGTCGCTCTATACACAATTGTACTTTACAGCACGCTTACGGTTGCGTTTGACCTCTACGTCTCAGTATTCGATCGAGTGGGAAAAGCCACGGTTTCTCAGTGGATGAACCTGAGCCTTGCAGGAACTGGAGCCCTTTTGGTTCTTCTCACCGTCGTATGGATCCGACCCCGCGCATCCGGCTACCTGGCCTTGCTTCTGATCGGACTCTCTCTTGCCTTCTGCGTTTCTCAGCTACCGATCCCGGCCAAGAGATTTCATTTCTTCCAATATGCGCCCCTTACAGTCATCATATTTGACTCACTCCGTTTTCGCTGCAGCGACCGAAGTATTTATGTCTGCTCAATGGCGCTTGTCACACTGATAGGGCTGGGAGACGAGACAATTCAATGGATGCTTCCGGACCGACACTTCGGCACTATTGACTTGGTCATTAACTCCGCGGCAGGCCTCCTCACGCTGGTCTTCATCGGCTTCGTCCTGGGCGAGGAGAAGTACCCCTTCCCCAGTCGGACTCAGTGAGAACTAAGTGGGCTAAATGCAACCACGAAGGCACAAAAACACAAGAATCCTGTTTGTTTGTGGGCTTGCTCCCCGATGAAGCGGTTATGCAGGGACATTGGAGTTTCTTCAGCCCCCATAAGAAGAGAATTCTAGTGCTTTTGTGATTTAGTGGTTAACCCGCTTGAGGGAATTCAATTCAAATCAGGCCCACTTCCCGGCCCACCTCGGCGAAAGCCTGAACGGCCCGATCGAGCTGTTCCTTCGAATGGGCAGCCGAGACCTGAACCCGAATCCGCGCCTCACCCCTGGGCACGACCGGGAAACTGAATCCCACCACGAAGATACCACGTTCACTGAGCATTCGGGCCATCTTCACAGTAAGCTTCTCTTCTCCGATCATGATCGGTACGATTGGGTGAACGCCCTCCTGGATATTGAAGCCTTGGTCCGTCATCTCTCCACGGAAATAGCGTGTGTTTTCGTGCAGCTTCCGGATCAGGTCTTGCTGTTCGTTTATAACCTCAAGTGCCCTGATCGAAGCGGCCACCACCGGAGGGGCAACCGTATTCGAAAAGAGATAAGGACGGGACCTCTGGCGAAGTAATTCGATGATTTCTCTTCGCCCGGTTGTAAAGCCCCCGGAGGCTCCCCCGGCCGCTTTACCCAGGGTGCTCGTGATGATGTCGATGCGCTCAGCCACCCCGTAATATTCAGGCGTACCACGTCCCGTCGCTCCCATGAATCCGGTAGCGTGACATTCATCGATCATCACCATCGCTCGATATCGATCCGCGAGATCGCAAATCTCGGGTAGCGGAGCAAGGTCGCCATGCATACTGAAAACTCCGTCGGTCGCAATCAGTCGTATCCGGGAGTCTGCGGCTTCTTTGAGCCTTGCTTCCAGTTCGCCCATGTCTGCATGAGCGTAGATCTTGCGCTGAGCTTTGCAGAGGCGAATCCCGTCGATGATGCTGGCATGGTTAAGGGCATCACTGATCACAACATCGGCATGTCCCAGAATCGTCTCGAAAAGCCCGCCGTTGGCATCAAAACAGGACGCGTAAAGAATGGTGTCCTCAGTTCCGAAAAAGGTGGAGAGCCTACTCTCCAGTTCCTTGTGAATGTCCTGAGTGCCGCATATGAAGCGTACGGAAGCCATGCCGAAACCCCGTGCTTCCAACGCTTCTGCTGCTGCCCGGACAACCTCGGGATCATTAGCCAACCCAAGGTAGTTGTTTCCACAAAGGTTGATCGCTTCACCTTCGTCAGTGTCCACACACGATCCCTGAGGCGAGCGAATGACCCGTTCCCGCTTGTAAAGTCCCTTCGCGCGGATATCCTCCAGTTCAGCACTGAACAAACCCTTAAACTGTTCGCTGTACATTGTTGCTGCCTTTCCCAATTGCTACCCTACTGAGCGTTGGAGCAGATAACCCCCACAGCGCAGATTCTACCAACTCGCCTAAATGGAACCAATACACTCTTGCTCTTGGTGTTCTTGGTGTCCTGGTGGTTTGAATCATCCGAGCCAGAATAGCCAGTGAGAAGGAACGCTGAACATTTCGCGAATTGATTCCGTTCTGCTCTACATAAGGGGAAGTGCATGAGCAAAAGCAAGAGGTTCAGGCTGACTTTTTTCGTATTGGGTACAGCCTTCGTATTGGTTGTCGGTTTCATAGCCTTGAGCAATGTATTCCGTTCTGAAGCTTCTGTCCCCGAGGAACGCCTGGCGGAAATCAAGCGCGGAAATCTGGCTTTATCGGTAGTTGCTACGGGTTCGATCGAGCCGGTTACGATGGTCGAATTGAAATCCAAATCGAGCGGCCTGGTACAGGACATTTACGTGGAGGAAGGGGATCTCGTTCAGGAGGGGCAAATCCTGATCGAGCTTGACAAAGAACTTCTCCGCGCGGAGTTACGGGAGACGGAGGCGAACCGTCTGGCGGTTGTCGCAAGGCAGCAGGAGGCCGAGTCTAATCACATATCCACCGTTAGCATGAAGCAAAAACTGGGGCTGGATGTCAAGAACCTCGAGGACAAGGTGGCGTTTCATCAGAAGCAGGCCAACCGCTACGAAAACCTGTCCAGGGAGAAACTGATTCCCCACTCGGAACTGGAGATCCGAGAACGCGAGCTCCAGGAAGCAGCGTTTGCACTTGAAGCCCTCAAGTCGGAGCTACTGATGCAGGACTCCAGAATCGATGGAGCTGAGAAAGCGGTGGCCCGCGTGGTGGCGGAAGTTTCCCAGGCTCAGGCTGTTCTGGACAGAGCTACAGAAAACCTGAGGAACTCCACAATCCGGTCACCTTTGACAGGTACTGTTCTAAAACGTCACGTTGAAGTCGGAGATGCCGTTTCCTCTATTCTTCAGCTCGGGTCACAGGCCACGCTACTCATGACCTTGGGAGATATGGCCGAAGTCTTCTTTGAAGGGCGTGTTGATGAAACCGACATCGGCAAGATTTTTGTAGGCCAGCAGGCCCGTGTGAAAGTGGACGCCTTCAGAGATCGCCCATTCCCCGGAAAAGTGCTGCGAATAGCTCCCCTCGGCGAAGAGGAGGATAACGTGATCGGCTTCGAAGTTCGTGTATCGATTACCGATCTCGAACAAATCCTCCGGGCCCAGATGAGTGCAAACGCTGAAATCATTGTCGAAGAAAAAGAGGATGTCCTGCTTATCCCTGAAAATGCTGTCATCTATGGCAAAGACCGAAATACCGCTGCCGAAGTTTATGATCCTACTGTCGAAAGTCTGAAGCGGAGAGTCACGATCGAAATCGGAATTAGTGACGGAACAACGACAGAACTTGTCTCAGGCCTTTCCGAGGGAGAAACAGTGATCAGAGCCGATACAGGAGGATTCTTGTAAGCACTTTCCCTGCAGTGCTTCATACCGCTCTCCGACTGTGATGGGATGGTTCCCCGGACCCGCGAGGTCGTGAGGGAGTGCTTGAGCTGGAACCAAATGTCTGCTGCGATACTTTCTCAGATTTTCCATACTCTTCGGGCCAACAAACTCCGGAGCCTGCTGACAATGTTCGGCATCGGTTGGGGAGTCCTCTCCATCGTCCTGATGACTTCCGCCGGAGAAGGCTTCAAGAAAGCTCAGCATGAGAGCTTGAAGCTGCTGGGCAAAGACATCCTCATCATCTGGGGCGGACGCACTTCGCTTCAGGCCAAAGGTTTCCAGGCCGGCCGCGGCATCCGACTTGTGTACTCAGACTACGAAGCAATCCGGGACAAGGCGACTCTCATCAGTCATGTGAGCCCCGAGATAATACGCGGTGACCTCGTTGCCAAGACGAGTCTAAATTACGGCACTTTCAGTACTCGGGGCGTGGTTCCCGAATACCAGTGGATGAGGACGATCACTGCAAAGTACGGGCGACTCATCAATCCTGCAGACGACTCAGACGCAAGACTCGTGTGCGTAATCGGGTCTGATGTGAACAAACAGCTCTTCAACGGAGCAATTTCCGTGGGGGAAACGGTGACACTCAACGGACATCCTTTCACTGTCATCGGAATCCTCCCCCACAAGGAGCTGAATAACACCTATCAGGGGCAGGACCACAGCGCCATCTTCATCCCCTACGGGACGATGAGAAGACTGTTTTCCAACCCCTATCTGGGAACTTCTCCGGAATTGATCAACAACCTGATTGCGACTCCGACGAAACACGAATTTTGGGCCGAAGCAGAAAGGGAAGTCAGGAAGATCCTGGGCAAGAAGAAGAACTTCGACCCGGATGATGATGACGCACTTGGTATCTGGAACACCGCGAAGCAGGTAGAGATGATGGACATCATGATGAGTTCAATGCAGTGGTTCCTGGGTACCGTTGGACTCGTTACTCTCCTGCTGGGCGCCGTAGGCGTCATCAACATAATGCTGGTTTCGGTCAGGGAACGAACCGTCGAGATTGGAATCCGGAAATCGATTGGAGCTCGGCAGCGCGACATTCTTATGCAATTCTTCTTGGAATCCCTTGCGATCACGATGACAGCGGGGGGAATCGGCTTGCTGCTCGGTTGGGCTATTTGTGAGGCCATAAACCAGCTGCCACGTGAGGAGATGGTTTTTGCGGGAATGATTATCTCCCCCGAGATCGCGGCGATCGCTTGTGGGTCCCTGGTTCTGATCGGGCTCGGTGCAGGAATCTATCCCGCTTACATCGCAGCCCAGATGGATCCAATCGAAGCGCTGAGGTTTGAGGCTGGGTAGCGGTAGTCAGACCATGTCAACTGTAATGGATTGAGTCTGGAATGGTACTGGAAATCTTCAAGCGAGCATTAAGCAGTCTGGCAAGGAATCGGGCTCGTACTTTCCTTACGTTGACTGGAATCAGCTGGGGTGTGGCCTGTTTCGTGATCCTCTTCGCTTATGGTGACGGCTTTGCCCACGCCCTGGAACTGGGACTGTCTCATTACGGCCACAACGTCTGCGTCATCTGGAATGGTCAAACGAGTATGCAAGTAGGTGGACAGCGGGCTGGACGCAGAGTTCGCATGGAATTGAGGGACGTTGACGACATTCGAGCGGGGGCTCCGCTGATCAGTCGGGTCAGCCCGGAGATCTACCGGGAATACCCGGTCAAGAGTGCAAGGCGAGTCACCAGTGCGGGGGTCAGAGGTGTCAATCACGAGTATGGGCTCATCCGCGGGCATTACCTTGAAGAGGGGCGCCGAATCTCGTCTGAAGACGTGCAGTATGGGCGCCGGGTTGCGATCCTGGGGCGTGACATGCGGATAAAGCTCTTTTCGGAAGCCCCGGCGGTCGGCGAAGAAATTAGAATCAACGGGCTCTCTTTCACGGTGATCGGGGCCCTGCAAAAGAAAGTGGCGATGAGCAACTACTTTCGTCCCGACGATCAATGCATCTTCATTCCCCACACGGCGATGTCCGCGCTCACGTCAACCCGCTATCTAAGCGTGCTGGTTGTGCAGAGCGCAAACCCTGTGCTCGAGGACAAAGCCCTGGCCCAGGTCAAGCCGGTTCTGGGGCGCAATCATAATTTCGATCCTAACGACGCACGCGCCCTGATTATGAACCGCTGGCGATTCATGCAAAACATTTTCGAATCGATCAAGATCGGGATGAAGATTCTTCTCGTGGTCATCGGCATCTTGACGCTCAGCATCGGGGGCGTCGGGCTCATGAACGTCATGCTGGTTTCCGTTACCGAACGAACCCGGGAAATAGGGCTATTGAAGGCCCGGGGAGCCCGGAGGCGACACATACGGACCCAGTTTATGTTCGAGGCTCTGATTATCGCCGCGATTGGAGGGTTTCTCGGCTACATCTTCGCGCAGTCTGTATCGATGGCAATCGGGATCATCCCGTTTTGGAGCACGATCCTGGAGGATCCAACCCAGCAGGCGGATATTCATCTAGTCATATCAACATCAGCGATCATAACTTCGATCGTAACCCTGGGTTTGGTCGGCCTGTTCTCGGGGCTTTTCCCTGCCATTCGGGCCTCCAGACTGGACCCGGTCGAGGCTTTGCACTACGAATAGCGCCCGAGGACGGGCGCTATTCGTCTGCTTGCAGCCTCCGGGGCTTAAGTATTAGAATACGTCCCTCTCTCTACGGTGGGTGTAGCTCAATCGGCAGAGCACAGGGTTGTGGTCCCTGGGGTTGTGGGTTCGATTCCCATCACCCACCCCATTTCCAATGACAAATGTCGAATGACGAATGTCAAATGACAAATGCGAAACGGCAAATGTCAAATGAAACCCGGCTCT
>JAUVSF010000060.1 GCA_030597245.1 Acidobacteriota bacterium | reverse complement strand
TCGAAGCTCGAAACAAGCTAGAATTGAGAAGGTCTCAAGGTTTAAACCCCTCAACCCGGATAGTGCAAACCACCATGTCACCAAGGATACTAAGGAAAACCCATTAATCTTAGTGTTTCTTGGTGCTCCTGGTGCTCTTAGTGATAACTTCATGAATCATTCCTGTCCTTCGAACTTCGAATTTCAAGCTTAAATATTGTTTCGAACTTCGAATTTCGAATTTCGAGCTTTCCCCGGTTCCTCTCCGAGCATCTGTGCAGAGTTTGCACACCGGTAACCCGCGGAAGTGCACCTTTTGCAGACCCAAAAAGTGACGACAAATTTACTTAGGAAAAGGTTCAGTCGTCGGCAACAGTAAGATAATAAAGAAGTTACGCCTCCGAACGTCTCGTCGTTGAAAATTCTCCAGTTCCGGCACGGGAAGTGCATTTACAACAGGCAGAACAATATGAGAAAGGAGCACGAAATGCGAAACAAACGAATCTTAGCGGTTTTGGGAAGTTTGCTGCTGGTCGGGATGACCGTGACCGCAGTGGCACAGAATCAGCAGACCTCCTCAGAGAGAGAGGGCTCTACACGACAAGTGACCGAGCAGGCGCAACACGCGAATCAACAAGGACAGAAAGCCGACAAAGGCAAGCGCGTGGGACCGGGTGATGGATCGGGCCAAAAGGAGAATCCTCCGAAAGATGGTACCGGGTACGGTGCCAACAGTGGGAAAGCCAACGGCCCCCAAGATGGTTCCGGGAACAAGAACGGTAGCGGAAACAAAGACGGAAGCGGAATGCAAAGAGGCGGCCAGCACCAGGGCGGCGCTCAGCCCGGCACGAGTGGTTCCAGAGGCCGTGGAAAAGGTCGCGGACGAAACTGATCCAAAGAGATATCCGAGTGCTATCAGACTTGTACGGATGATAGGAGAAAAGGAAAAGGGGATCGATGGCGGAACAGGTGACGGCCCTTACCAGACCGGGAACTAACGAATAGAGAAAGCCCATACGTCATGTGATCCCCCCCCTCGGATCACTGCCCACAGAACACACAGATGAGAGTTCTGCAAGAAGTTCATCTGGGTGGTCTGTGGGCTTTTGCGTTTCACGGGTTATCAATGAGGCTACCTAAGCGGATGGCCAGATCAGGCAAGAAAAGGTGGAGCACGAGGTGGCCGACACTAACCTTCTACTTCGAAGGAAGGCGTATTGACGTCTCAGGCTTGGCAAACACTCACCATCTCCTGACTTACCGAAAAAAACCAGGAAATGAGATACCCTATTTTCTTTGGTTCGTTTAAAGTTGGGTGAGGTTGGCAGAAAGCCGAATCGGGAGACCCGCCGAATGATGAGTTTAGTTGTAGCAAGAGAACTTTCGAAAACCTACAAAATGGGTGACGTTGAAGTTGACGCCGTTAAGAACGCCAACTTTGAGATTGGCGAAGGGGCATTCGTGGCCTTTGTAGGTCCGTCCGGCAGCGGAAAGACGACAGTCCTGAATCTGATAGGTTGTTTAGACAAACCAACCGGTGGCGGACTTGAAGTAACTGGATTCGACGTGACTCGCTTGGACAGATTCCAAGCGGCCCGTTTTAGAGGGACTAACATTGGATTTGTTTTCCAGAATTTCAACCTGATCCCTGTGCTGACGGTCGCTGAGAACATCGAGTATCCGCTGTTGATGGTTCAGAACAGACCAGCAAAGGAGCGCGTGACCCGAGTAAATGCCCTTTTGGAGGCCGTGGGAATGGAAGATCAGAAAGCGAAACTCCCTGATCAGCTCTCCGGGGGGCAAAAACAACGGGTTGCGGTTGCCAGAGCTTTGGTTACGAACCCAAAGCTTGTCTTGGCGGATGAGCCGACAGCCAATCTTGATCACAAAACAGCCCACTCAATCCTGGGCTTGATGAAAAAGATGAGACGGGAAATGAATACGACTTTCATTTTCTCCACGCATGACCCTCGAATCATGGCTGAAGCGGAAGTACTCTTTACCCTCGAAGACGGGAGGTTGATCACTCACGCAACCGAGGAAGGAGGGACCAATGATTAACGTGGTCAAGATCGCCCTGCGGAATCTTCGACGCTACAAGAGGAGGACGCAGCTAACACTGGCTTTGATCGTCACAGGCATGGTGTTCTTCCTCGTTTTCTCATCTGTGACAGGATCATTCAAAAATGCCATGGTCGGGGAGGTTACGGGTTCGTTCCTGGGACATATACAAATCCATCAGCGCGGATATATCGCATCCATCGATAACTTGCCTCTTCAGTTAAACCTTCAACCCGAACAAGTCAAGATCATTGATCAAGTGCTTGACCAGGACGGAGCGGTCGCAGCCTTCTCGAAGCGCGTCAAATTTGGAGGGGCGTTCAGCAATTATAAACAGACGACAAACATTCGGATTAACGGTGTCAATCCTGAGCAGGAGTTCGCTACCTGTCCTCAGCTGCTTTCCCGATTTGTGGAGGGATCTGCTGACAAGAGCTCACTTGAGAGAGGAAAGATCCTGGTACCAGAGCTGCTGGCTCACGGGTTGAAGATCAAGGCCGGCGACACAGCCGTTGTAGTGGCTACGAATGAGAATGGATCGGTTAATGGCAAGACGTTTGTTATTGGTGGCATTTTATCGAGCGCAACCGGGCCGGGAGGCCGGGACGGTTACATTCACATAGACGATGCTCGTGAGCTGCTGAGGATGACAGATAATGCAGTGAGCGAAATTGTGATCAGAATCAACGACTTCGGCCAACTGGACAAGGTTAGGAACCGACTCTTTTCCGCAGTTGCCAGTGAACGTACCCAAGAAGGCAAACCGATCTTCGAAGTCCACACATGGGAGAAACTTTCTCCATTTTCCAACATCGCCAAGATGATTGATGTCATGACCTTCTTTCTCATGTTGATGCTCGTTGCTGTGGTCCTGATCAGCATCATGAACGTTATGATCATGGCCGTCTACGAGCGCATCCGCGAAATTGGCACCATTGCTGCCATGGGGACCCAGCCCCGAAGAATTCTCGCTCTCTTTATCACCGAAGGTTTTATCATGGGAGCACTGGGAGCATTATTAGGGCTGATCATCGGGCTGAGTATCATATTTGGGTTAAATCTTCTCGGAATCAGCTACTCATTTGGGCGCCAGGAAGCCCTGATCCTTCAGCCAACCATCTCATTCTCCCAGGTGTTCGTGATCTCCGGACTCGTCACCTTCGTGTCGGTGGTCGCCAGCCTTCAGCCCGCTTGGAAGGCCTCGAAGATGGAGCCCATAGAAGCCTTAGGGCATGTATAGGAGGGCAATTCGTGAAGAAATGGCAATTCATCTTAGTGGCCGTGAGTCTCTGTGTCGGTAGCCTGTGGGCTGAAGACGGCAATGAAATCTTGAAAAAGGTTGACCGCAATTTGACGCCAGAGTCTTTCGAGTCTTATCGACAACTTATCAATATCGAGCCCGACGGTAAGAAGCGCGAGTTTGTGCTCTTCACGCTTAAGAAAGGCAACGACAAGGTAGCCTCTCTTTTCCTGTCTCCGGCCAGTGAGAAAGGCCGCTCAACGTTGCGACTTGACGAGAACATGTGGCTGTTTATTCCGGATGTGGGAAAGCCCATTCGTATCACAAGCCTTCAGTCTGTCGTTGGTGGCGTCTTCAACAATTCAGACATCATGCGCCTCGATTATCATGTCGAATATGCGGTTGAACAAACCGAGGATTCTGGGGACGAATACCTGTTGGACTTGAAGGCAAGAACCACAACTGTCGCCTATGACCGTCTACGCATGAGAGTGGATAAGAAGAACCTGGTCCCCATCGAGATTGAATGCTTCACCGCATCCGGGATGTTGATCAAAACTCTGTATTTCAAGCAGATGACCACTTTCGATGATGGCATCACTCGCCCAGCTGTAATCGAAACTGATAGCCCCTTATACGAAGGGTTCAAGTCTATTATGGTCTATGCCAAAATCCAGAAAAGAGAGCTTGCGGACGAAGTGTTTACACTGACCTTTCTTCCGAAGATCGACTCCATTCGATGAAACAATGGCTACACCTGTCTGCTGTAGCGGTTTTTCTCACCCTCTTGAGTGTGTTTCCGGTCCTCGCCCAAGAGGAAGACGAGATAGACCTTTCGCAGATTATGAAAGCGGCTGAGAAGAAGAGCTTGTCAGGCGGAGGATTCCTGGAGTTTCAGCCTTCTCTCATCGGGCTGAATCGAGATTCATTCTTCTATCAGCTCAATTTTGGGGATCAGGGCCCTAAGCGTGTCGGACAGTATGATTTCAGAGTTCGGCTGGAAGGGAGTTACGAGAAGAGAACGGTCGGGCTTTACTTCACAGGCGACGGGCTTCTGAGGAAAGGCTTTCAGGGGTGGGACAGTCGAGCCAGGTTGTTCGAAGGCTATCTCTCCTTGAGACTCAATCCCCGATTCACTCTGGATGCAGGCAAGAAAACGACCAAATGGGGGAAAGGCTATGCCTGGAATCCCGTAGCTTTCGTCGATCGCCCCAAGGATCCCGAAGACTTACTTGAAGCATTGGAAGGGTTCTATGTTGTCTCTGCCGATATCACGAGGAGTTTTCAGGGCCCACTAAAGACGCTGGCATTCACCCCGGTCCTGTTACCGGTCCTGGAGAATCTCAATAGCAGTTTTGGAAAGCCCGGTCACTTGAACTTCGCAGGGAAAGTCTACTTCCTCCTTTGGAATACAGATATCGATTTTCTCTTTCTCACCGGAGAGAGCCGGACAACTCGTTTTGGTTTCGATTTCTCTAGAAATCTTAAGAGCAATCTTGAGATTCATGCCGAGTGGGCTTGGCTGACTGATTTGGAGAGAATAGAGACCAGCCAGGACGGCCGGCTTTCCACGACTGTCTCTGATGAGATGAGTGCCCTCGTGGGTCTACGCTATCTCACTGCCAGTGAGACAAACTTCATTGCCGAGTACTACCATAACGGCGCGGGCTTTGGGCAACGGGAGTCTGAAGCCATCTTCGAGCAGGCAAAGAGTCCTTCTGCTGTTCCGGGGAGCAGGACAGGGAACAGTGCAGATGCAGTGTTCCCCCCCCTTTTGGGAATCCCTAACCCAATGCGAGACTATCTATATTTCCGCACTAGTCAAAAGGAGCCCTTTGACATCCTCTACTTCACCCCGGAATTTACTTCCATATTCAACCTGGACGATGGAAGCTGTCAATTGATACCAGGGCTCACTTACAGCCCTCAAACCAACCTTCTAATGCGCTTGCGAGGTATATTTCTAGTCGGGAGTGAGCATACCGAGTTCGGGGAGAAACAGAGCAACTATCGAGTAGAATTCCGGGTTAGGTACTTCTTTTGAACGGGTTTCCGGAGGTGGCCGTTCGGGGTCTCGAGGTCTTGGGATCTCGGAAACCGGTAATCCTGTCGCCCTGCCGGAGTTGAATCGTTTTCTCTTTGATCAAGACCCGGGCCTTATCCAGGCCTGAAACTCTCCCCAAGGCTATTCACGATAAACCACGTCCTTCCTTTGTGTCCTTGGCGCATTGGTGGTAGTTCTTAGTTCGCACTTCGCACTTCGCACTTCGAACTTCGAACTTCCCTCGGGGTCCTTCGTGTTTTTGTGGTCAATCCCGTCTCCTAACCGCACGTCAGGAGATTCCACAGCTTCCAGAGATGCGCGGGAGCTGAAGGGCGTGTTGCCCAAAAGGGCACCCCGCCCAAATCCGAATCTCGAAGCTCGAAATGCGAAACAAATCTCAAGCTCGAATATCTAATGACTGAAACAGGCTGTCGCTTATAAGCTACTTAGAAGCAGTCACTTCAGGGCGTCTAGCCCTTAGACCTTCTGATTTCGAGTTTGTTTCGAGCTTGGTCTGTTGGGTTTGGGCAACAGACCCTGGAGCACCCGCTTCCGAATAGTTGCCAAACACCACCGACTGGCTCCGCATGTGTGCCAGGCGCCATTACGACGTCAGAAACAGAGGCGCCTTTCCGATTAGACGCAGCGTGTCCAACACGCGCTCTTCCCGTCCCCAGTCACTCCACAGAACACCGTCAAGGCGCTGCACAGCACTCTGTGCCGCGATGTGAGTCAATATGGCATAGGAGAAGTTGAAACTAGGAATCCTTTTGTACAAGGTACGCAGAGCAGCATATTGCTGGCCCCTGTCTCCGTCCCTTCTAACCTTTCGTAGTCTCTGAAGGAATTTCTCGAATTCTCCGATAGCATTGGGCAGAAACCGACGCCCTATGGACCAGAGTGTTCTGAGCTGAGTGGCAACGATCATCGTATTCCACAAGCATCCTTGTTCAAACCACTTCTGGGCGTCTTCTCCAGTTGGCTTTTCATGAAAGCTCCTCACCTCTCGGATTGCACGCTCATGATTCCGGCCACACTGATCCAACGCATCCCCTGGTTCAACCCATCCGTACTCTGTTTCCGGCCCGTCGGGTTCTGCTCCTACGAGAATAAGCCTGTCACTGAGTCGAACTGCCTGCAGCATCACTTGATTCATTTGCTCAAGAAAGGAGTGCTTCGGGTGAATGAAATGATCTGACGGAAAGACAAGTAAGGTCGCGTCTGGATCTTGCGCCCGAATGTAGGTTGCGGCGAGAAAGACAGCTGCTCCGGTGTCACGGGACTCTGGTTGCTCGATCACTCGTCCGGGAACCCTTTGGTTCTCCAGAAAACACCGGTGCCCTTTGCCAATGACCGTGATCAAATGTTCCGCCCCCACAAGCTCTGCCGCACGGTCCACCGTATGTTCAAGCATCGATCGGCGACCGCAGAAGGCGAAGTATTGTTTGGGGCAAGGGTACCCGAGACACCGTTCAATAAGCGGCCTAATCCTCGTACCCTCACCGCCGGCCAAAACAACTGCCCAATTAGACATATGAACCTCCAACTAAACCATTCATAGTTATGTACTGTCGCTCCTTTGAATTGCTGTCGGACTTGCAAGACCCGTTCCACCTTTCTAGTTTTGGATGTATCCCCCTTCTGTTCAATAACTTATCCAGAAGTCTTCGTGTGGAGTGGGCAGCTGCGCGTAGCGGGAAAAGAGGAAAATTTCCCGTTACGTGGACCGCAAGATTGGTTGGAAGGATCTCTGTCACACGCAGTGAGGTTCGAGCGAATTCCGCTCTGTCAGTCTCCTCGAAGGCTTGAGAAGGGCGTCGTCGATGCACGTGGTTTTGTACTGAGAGAGAGGTTGTTTCTAAACGCGGCCTGACGGCCTGCGCTCTGTTCGATTGTGCATCGAATCAGGTTTGCCGTTTCAGTCCTCGCTATCCGGAAGAGTGGCCCACTTCGGATAAGGGGCCTGGGATCCTTTCTGGGCATGCCAGATAATCCTGTTCAGCAGCCCCTCGGGGCATCGGTCGATCAGGTCCAGTGGAAGCGTTCTTGAGACCTCGGCGAAATGTCGCAACAGTGGATCACTGATCGCTTCCGGTTCCGGGTTGAGCTGGTCCAGCGGAATTCTGTTTGGAACGGCGACGTAAGGAGTGAAATCAGGATTGTCCATAAAGCAGCCAACCATGGGCGTAGCCACCGCATCCATCTGGTTCATTGGAGGCAGGCCTAAAATCAATTCGATGGTTCGGAGCATTCCAGGCTGGTTGTACTGAATACTGATCACACTCTTGCGCTTCGTGTACGGGCTGATGACAAAGGCGGTAGTCCGGTATCCACTCACATGGTCCCAACCGTCTTGAGGATCATCTTCTATCGCAAAGATACAGGTTTCCTTCCAGAATCGACTCCGGCTGATGGCTTCCACAATTTGACCGAATGCGAGGTCGTTGTCGGCCACATGCGCCGCTGGAGTCGGCATCCCCGGTTTTGTCCCCGATCCGTGGTCATTCGGAAGGCAGATAATGCTCAGGTCAGGTAACTCCCCTTTTCGTTCGAATTCTTTGAGTTCTTTGATGAACTGGGCAGCACGGAAGATATCCGGCACGTCCATTCCCCCGCCGATGGTATCCATCTTCATGTAGGGTCGTAAGGACTCGATGGCCGGACGACTACCGATTACCGTCAGACCCGTCTGTTTGATGAAGTCGTTGTAAAAGTCCATGAACGTTGGGGGCGGTTGACGTGTCGGGTCTTTCCACCCGGTGACCCCAATGGCGAACTCTCCGTAGTTGCGGAGTGTCTTGCCATGCTCGATTGCATTGTCCCAGATGAATCCGGACGGAGAGTAAGCGAGAGCATCCACATCGTCTTCGTCCATGCCGTCCGGGTAGCTTCGAGGGAAGCCTGCAAAGGACTTTTCCATATAGTCAGTGGCAAACGCACTGGTGGACCATTGATGACCGTCTGCACTCAGAATGCCGGAACAGTAGGTGTTGTCCAGTAATACGAATTCACTGGCTATCTTGTGCTGATTCGGGGTGACCTCCTCTCCGAACACACAGAGTGCAGGGTCTCCATTGCCTTGCTTCATGTCACCTAAAACCTGATCATAGGTACGATTCTCTTTGATGATGTAAACGACGTGCTTGAAAACGGAGGGCTCTCCAACTCGTTCAGGCACTGGGCGTGGGGGTTGGTTGGGACGCGGAGGGAGTTGAGCTGCTTCAAGCATCTCGCGGCGGCAATTGGACAGTACCGTTTTAGTGTGCTTGCTGAGTTCCTCTGTGTCGGGCTCCGGGACCAGTGAAAGGGTTCCAAAATACTGATGCGAATTGTACCCTGGTACGTCTTCAGGCCAAGTGCGCCAACCCGAACCGATCCCTTTTATGTTGGCAACATGAAGCGTGGCGCGGGGCGCATCATAAACCACGGCCCCCGGAAACCAGCCCACGGGAATCAGTCCCAGCAGCTTCGATTCTCCCGGTCGAAAAGCAACTACCGCGATTGCGTTTTGAGTGCCATTACAGACATACAAGGTTTTGCCCGAAGCGTTGAACGCCAGCGCATTGGGACTGGCCCCAAAGTAATCCTTCGGTTGCCATCTCAGGGAGATGGTCTCTACAACGCTGTCTGTCCTGGTATCAATCACGCTGACTGAGTCGCCGGCAGCATTGGCAACCGTCAGATACCCCCCGTCGGGACTCAGGGCCATCGCGGAGGAATGCTTTCACACAAGAACTGCTTTCACCACTCGCCCCTCATCGAGGTCGATCACGGAGACCGATTTTTTACTTCCGACCCTCGACCAGCAGGACCGGTGACACTGTTACCATCGGGTCGTCGCCCGCCCCAGTTGCTGACATACGCTTTGCTTCCCAATAGGACAACGTCAAAGGGAGCTACACCGACATCGAAGGTCCGAAGTTGACGATGAGTCGCGGTGTCGATCTCGAGCAGTCGATTGGCTAGATTCAGGACCACGTATAAGCTTCTTCCATCTTCAGACAGCCTCAGTCCCGACGGGACCGCTTCCTGGCGCCGTGGCAGTCCGGTGGGCGTGAGAGGGCTTGACAAGAGTCCCGTGATCTCCTGATTGTCTGTCACCTCAAAGACCTTAATGCTGCCGTTAACATTGGAGACGTACATCCTGGAACCATCGCCCGAAAAAACCATGCCCGTGTAGCTCACCTGGCCCTCTTCGTCAGGTGCAAGAAGGTGGGACGAAGCTGAATCGGGTGAAGGCACACCCGGCTCCGGAGGAAATGGAACGTGTTGGAGAATCTTACCCGAATCGGGATCGACCACGACGAGTTCGTGGGTCTTTCCGGAGGTGACTAGAAGGCTTCCGTCCGGGCTCAAAGCCAATACCTGGGGCCGCAAGCCGGGCAGTTCCACCTGTTTCCCGGCAGGAGTCAGAATCTGGCTGACAGGCAAGACATACCGATTCTCCCCAGACTGGGCCACACGTTCCTCTGAAGAAGTCTGCTGGCCGGGGCTTGCGGCCAACAGGGAACTGGCCGCGCCCAGGAATACAAGGAGGAGGGCACCCAAAAGGACCGTTTTGCCGGCAACTTCGATTCTTATGATGGTTTTCATGCTTGGCCGTTGTTGTAAGGTTTAAGGTTTCTATACCAGGGCTGCTACGAGAAGATTCTAGCTTCCCTGCCTTCCAGTTACCAGCCGCGCAGACTAAGTAGCGATCCTACGTCTCGAGACAAATCTGTATTAAGATCCGTTAACCCGCTATTCTCTCCAGGTTGCGAGGCGATGGAGGCCGCGCTTATAGTTGTGTCATCTATTTTGAAGGGGTATTAACCTGGAAAGCGGCCAGTTGGTGAGAATTGGTGGATGGAACTATCGGTGAGTTCGCATGAGAATCAGATTAATTTTCTGCTGCTCTCTTCTTCTTATCGTGCCGGCACACCTGTCCTGCAGCTCTGGTGACTACTTCCCGCCTTCGGAAGTGGACGGGGGCTGGAGAAAGAACACTGACCCGGGTTTTGTTCGTTCAGTGGGCCTGGATCCTCAAAAGCTCGAGGAATTCGGGCAGTACAACCTTTCCGTAGCCAACAGCAACTGGAAGCCTTATGCGGACTACAAGGGCATCCTCGTCATCAAGAATGGCTGGATTGTAGGCGAATGGTATAACCACCCTGACGCCGCTAACTTCAGGACCTACCTTTCGTCAAACGGCAAGGCCTTCGCTATGGTCTCTTTTGAAATCATGGTGGATGATGCCCGGTCTGGACGAATAGACCTTGCTATCGACCAGAACAGCCCCGTTTATG
Source organism: Acidobacteriota bacterium (assembly GCA_030597245.1). Taxonomy (GTDB): domain Bacteria; phylum Acidobacteriota; class UBA6911; order RPQK01; family JAPXNP01; genus JAUWTT01. Next base: position 4,792 of record JAUVSF010000060.1, on the reverse strand, counting down.
ACCAGGAGTGGCTCCCGGAAGGCTTTCCTCTCTCTGATCCACAGAAGCAGGCGATCACGTTTGAGCAGATTTTCCAGCATACGTCGGGACTCTGTCCGGAGAGATCGGCAACAGGAGAAGCCCTTGAGCAGGGCCGGAACAAATGGACCGACTATGCCGACTGGATAGTAGGTCATGACGCTCAATGGCCTCAAACTGGAAAGCTTTATTTCCCGCCCGGTCAACCGGAACGATGGTCGAAACGGGAACAATGGGGTGATCATACAGGCGGATATTCAAGCGCCGGTTTCGGCCATATAGGGCTGATTCTCCGCAACATTTACGGAATGCCGGCAAGACAGTTCTTGTGGCAGCGTTTGCTGCAACCTTTGGGTTTTTCGGGGATCGACTTCCACGCGCCTCCCGACGACGAGATCCAGTGGTTCAGTGCCGGTGGTCTGCGGATGACTCCCAGGGACTATGCTCGTTTTGCCTTCTTCCTGCTTCGAAGTGGTCGCTGGAACGACCGACAGATCGTCCCACCGCAGTGGATTCAGCACTTTAGAGAGTCTGTTCGGTATCCAAACATCCGCTCCAATCAGGATGGGTTCTTCGGAAAGTACCCCAGGGACATGTTTCGTATAGCCGGATCCGGCTTGAATTGGGCCTTCATGGTTCCTTCTTTGGATCTGATTGCCATTCGAACAGGGCGTGCAGATAACCGGCAGTGGAACGAAGTGGAACAACAGTTTCTTCAGAAACTCTTCGCGGCAGTCAGCGATACTCAGGCGCCCCGCCAGTCTCTTCCAGGCGGTTTGCCCGGCCAGCTTGTCGCGGATCCCGCTCGCCCCCGGTGGCTCTGGCGAAAGGACGGACGCCCCTTCTTTATGGTCGGACCAGGCGATCCCGAGGGCTTTCTCTACCGGGGATCTCTGCATCCGGACGGGACTCGAGATGGTGATCAGATGGAGCTGATCGGAAAACTCGCCGGTACGGGTGCCAACTGTGTCTACTTGATGGCTGTTCGGTCCCATGGAGGAGATGGCGACGAAACTCAAAACCCCTTCCTCGATCACGATCCGGCCAAGGGCTTCAATGACAGAATCCTCGATCAATGGGAGCGTTGGTTTACTGTGATGGACCGTAGTGGCATCACAATTATGTTCTTCTTCTATGACGACGGTGCTCGTCTGGCAGCCCGGCATCAGCCGCTTACCTCGGAGGAAAAGGACTTCATCCAAGTTCTAGTTAATCGCTTCAAACATCATCAGAATCTCATTTGGTGTGTAGCTGAGGAATACGAAGAGGCCTTCACGCCCGCAGATGTTCTTGAATTTGCCGAAGTGATCCATCAGACTGACGAGTTCCATCACCCCATTGCCGTTCATAAACTGACGGGTACAGGTTTCTCCGAGTTTGCTGACAGTGGTGTGATCGACCAGTTCGCCATCCAGCTTGGAGATGCAGATAACCCGGCTGTAGCCCTGGGACCGCACTCAACTCATGAGCTCGTGTTGGATGCGTGGAACAGAGCACAAGGTCGATACAATCTGAACCTGTCGGAACTGGCATACCACTACGCGCCGGAGGACCGAGAGCTAACCAGACGAAGGAGCTGGGCTGCCGCTCTGGCCGGCGCTTACGTGATGGTAATCAGGATGGATATCGAAAGCACCTCGCTGGAAGCGCTCGAGGATTGCGGCCACCTGGTCCGCTTCCTCGAGTCCACCGACTTCTTTGACATGGAGCCCCACGATGAACTGGGTACTTCCGGCACTGAGTACGTCCTGGCGTCACCCGGATCGAGCTATATCGCTTATTCCTCATCACATGGCGGAAGGCTGGGACTCAGCGGCCTTCGCCCCGGGAAATATGAGCTCGAGTGGTTTGACTGCAGCACCGGTCAAACCCGTTCTCATTCCGCTATGGAACTGCCCGAGGGAGACCATGCCTGGGAAGTGCCCGGTGATTTTGGCCGGGATGTGGCTCTTTATCTCGAGCTTCAGCAGGCACCGACGGAGACAAAGCCGTGAATAATCTCCCCGGTCTGGAATCCCGGGGCTCCGTATAGCCGAGACAATTCATGGACTCACCAAGAGCACGAAGATCAGAGGTTTTGCCTTGGTGTCCTTGGTACCTTGGTGGTAAATCCCACAGTTGAGGAACCTCATGGAGGCGATTCATCAGCTTCCAGAGAACTGCACTGAATCTTGAATTTCTGTAAATATTCGATTGACTCTCAAGTAGCCCCACAAATAAAATCAGCTTGACAAGAACCGCTGAGGGAATCGACTCGCATCGGACGTGGTTTTCTTGAGAATTCCCTCACTGTGACACCGTTAAAGCGTCACCACGTTATGCGGGAGGACCGCGATGGGACAGAGACCGAAACTCGGCTCAAGGCCGCTGGGTGCTCACCTGCTACTGGCTTTCCTTCTTTCGACTGGCTTGCCTCTTCAGAGCCTTTCCCAGCCCAGGCAGTTGGGCTGGCCAGATGGGGCTAACCCTCAGCAGAATACTTCTTTAGAGCTATTCCGCGCGGCGAAAGTGGGAAACCCCTGGATTAATCTTTCCAATGGATTCCTACTCCCACAGGCTTTTCCCAGTGGAGCCTTCGCGATTCAGGATGCCGATTTCGCCGCTGATCCGGTGTCCTTGGCAAGCGGCGATTTTGATGGTGACGGCTACACAGACCTGCTAGTGGGTTACAGCGGAACCGGCGGTGGATTCCTGATGATACACCGGGGTCGTCCTCAGCTGACTTACCCGAATCTGGAGGAACCGGGAGAAGAGGCATTCACGGAAGATACGGGCCGTTATCCCTTTTCTATCACGGAACTCGAAACCCGTCTCGAGACCGTCCCGGACATTCTGGTAACGGGCGATTTCGACGGAGATGGCCGAGACGATATTGTCTACGCTTCCCGCACCGAAGCTCAGATCTACCTTCAAAAGGGACTGCCCTCAGGGGCACTTGGACCGGCCCAGGCAATCGCACTTCCCGGCCCCCCGACGATTCTTTGCGCCGGCGAGTTCGACAGGTTGGATGGAGTGAGCGATCTGGCTGTCGGTATTGCCAACCCCAGTCACTTGGTCCTTCTCTATCAGTCGTCGGCCGGCGGAGTCGAGAGCTCACCCGTTGAGATTACTGTTCCCGGTGAGGTGGTCGCCCTGGAGATGGAGGATCTCGACGACTACTATCCTTATGACTTGTTGATCGCGAGTGATCATGAGTTGCTGGTGGTCAGAGGGCAAGGAACTCCCCTTCCCGAAAACCTTCCGTCAAGTGCGCTTGACAGGATTCCCTTTCCGAACCCCATCGTCGGAGTAGAGCTCGGCGACTTTGTTTGGGACCGACTCCACCGAACGGACATCGCTGTGATCGCAGAGCCGGGTGTCGTGTCATTTCTTGAATACACCCGGGAGGAACGAGGCGTCCACCCGTCGGAAATGGATCCGGCTGAGTTCGCGTCGCTTTGGGAACTGCGCAAGTCGGTTCTGCTCACGACTGCGGTCACCCGTCAACCAGCGGGCCGGGGCCTCTCATTAACGAAGGGACGGATTTCGACACTCCCAGTGCACGATCTCATAGTCTGGAGTTCAGACTCCTCTTACATCGAGGTCTTCTTCGGCGATCCTTCGGAGTGGAAGATCAAAGAACCGTCTGCACATATCCCACCAGAATCTGTGCTGAACACGCCGATGCTGATTCCCGTCGATGATCCGGCGGCGTCATTGATCCCGATGCACCTCAATTTGGATGCTCAACACGACTTGCTGGTACTGCACCGTTCCGGCTTGCTGTCCTTCTCCGTTTCCTCTTCGGTCGCCACAATGGTCGTCAACAATTCCGGTTCCGCGTCTGACGCAGATTCAGGTGACGGGGTGTGTGACAGTGATCTGCAAGCGCCCGGCCTCCAGTGCACGCTGCATGCGGCGATCGAGCAGGCGAACGCGAACGTCGGCACCGATACTATCCACTTCAGCGTCAACACAGTTGACATCGGCGAAGGAATCCCGGCTGCAACAGACCCCGTGGTCATCGACGGAACGTCCATCTCCTCAGACCCGACAGCGTCCTTCACAAGGGTCGAACTCACTCGTTCCCCGGACGGTGGAGGGGGACCATGGATTCGCGCAGGAGGCTCGGTAATTCGCGGCCTCGTGATCAACGGGTGCCTTGATCCTAACCCAGCCCCGTGCGTTTCCGGGAATTCTGCCATTTCACTGGTTGACAATGGCGGCAACATCGTCGAAGGGAATTACCTGGGCACGGACCGGTCCGGGACCCAACGCCACGCCAATTTCACGGGCATCGAGATTCACGACTCGGCGGAAAACGTCGTGGGCGGAGAGACTTTTTCAAAAAGAAATGTCATCTCGGGAAACGCGGGAAACGGGCTCGAGATTATAGGTGGGGGTTCCAGAAGCAATTCGATACTAGGGAATCTGATCGGCACCGATCAGTCGGGAAGTCTCCCCCTTGGCAATGACGGCGTGGCCGTTATCGTCGCGTATACTTCATCCGGAGAGGGCGAGTACTCGGACCGACCTGCAAACAATACCTTCGAAAACAACGTCATCTCCGCTACTTCCAAGCTGGATCCCCAGATTGATCCAGCCGGTTTCACGGGAATAGGTGTTAGCGTTCAAGCAGACGGCACCTTGTTCAAATCGAATAAGATCGGCACCGCACTGGATGGAACGACATCGCTCGGAAACGCCTCTTTTGGGTTTGCCATATCCGATGGAACCGGGAACTCGATTACGGAAAACGTAATTGCGTTCAACGGCAAGGATGGTATCGCTCTCG
>JAUVSF010000400.1 GCA_030597245.1 Acidobacteriota bacterium | reverse complement strand
TTCGTTTTCTCCGCGTGAGATGGAAGCCGCGGGAGCCGACAATCATTCACGTCTGAGACTCCCGGTTTTGGGGACAATCCCAAAAAGCACTGACGGGAAATATGGACTTTGAGGTCGGTTGGATTCAGGGTGAAGCGAGAAAGCCAGTATAAGCTGATGAACAACCGTGGAGATTCTCCGGGGTTCCGCATTGTGGGTAGAGTAAACAGGAGGGAAGATAGGCTTCCAGCTTGTCACAACGGCCTGGAAGGTCATCCTCCTTGTCCCTGCGTAGCTCGAAGAGCGAAGCCGGATTTCCCCCGGTTCTATTCCCAATAAACCACTGATTTCCTTGGTGTCCTTGGTGTCTTGGTGGTAAATCCCTCGGCATTTCGTGTAAATTGGCGATTCATGAAGGTAACTCTTGGGCTGGAACGCCTGCTCACCGAGAAGATCGATCTGCTGTCGGGAAGGCGTGTGGGAGTGATAGTAAGTCCCGCATCTGTCGACTCCGAACTGAAACATGCCGTCAGTCTCCTAATCGAGCACCCTGAGGTTAACCTGACTGCAATCCTGGGCCCTCAGCACGGGGTCAGAGGAGAAACTCAGGACAACATGATCGAATGGGAGGGCTTTGAGGATCCTTTAACGGGAATGCCCACCTATTCCCTTTACGGAAAGACCCGCAAACCAACCAGCGACATGTTGGCTAACGTGGATACGTTAGTGTTCGATCTTCAGGACGTCGGATCCCGCTACTACACCTTCATACACACAATGGCCCTGGCGATGGAGGCGTGCCGAGAAAATGAAAAGCAATTCATAGTACTGGATCGCCCCAACCCGATTGGCGGTGTTCAGCTGGAAGGCCCGGTTCTTGAGCGCCGCTTCAAGTCTTTCGTGGGCCTCTACCCAATGGCCATTCGCCACGGGATGACCGTCGGCGAGATCGCCCTTTACCTCAATCAGGAATTCGATCTCGAATGTGAGCTGACTGTCGTTGAAATGACTGCCTGGGATCGTAGTTCCTATTACGATGGACTGGACCTTCCCTGGGTCCCCCCCTCCCCGAACATTCCGAGCCTCGAAACGGCGCTGGTTTACCCGGGATTGTGCCTTCTGGAGGGGACGAATGTCTCTGAGGGACGGGGGACTACCCTTCCTTTTGAAATGAGCGGTGCCCCCTGGGTCAATCCGGAGGAACTGGTTCGCCAACTTGCTGATCTCAACCTGCCGGGAGTTGCCTTCCGCCCTCTTTTCTTTGAACCGACTTTCCACAAGTGGGCCGGCCATCTCGTTGGCGGGGTCCATCTTTATGTAACCGACCGAACGTCTTACAAACCTTTCCTGACGGGACTGGCACTGGTGGGAGCCTATCGAGAACAGGGGGGTGATCGGTTCGAGTGGAAGACGCCTCCCTACGAATATGAGTACGAGCTACTACCATTCGATATTCTCTGCGGAACCGACAACATCAGAGAAGCACTTGAAGCAGGCTCCACTCTCGAGGCTCTCGAAGCTTCGTGGCAACCAGAACTGCAAGCGTTCGAGGAGGCGCGAAAACCGTACCTCCTCTACTGATCCCGCGAATCCCGGTGCGAAAGGACGTCAATGAAAGACGAAACAGAGGTCAAGATCAGAATCAGCGAAGAGATGCTCGAAGGGTTAGAGGATAAACTCCTGGAGATTGGGTTTCAGCCGCTCTCTGAGTCAACTTTCGAAGACAATTTACTCTTTGACTTCCCCGACCGGACTCTCGAGAATTCCGGCTGTGCTCTCCGTCTGAGAAAGTATGGGGACAGCTATACATTGACCTACAAGGGACCCAAGAAAAGAGACCCTCACATGAAGGTTCGCCAGGAAATCGAGACCTCGGTTGGAAGCTTCGATTCAACGCGGAGCCTGCTTGAATCCATTGGGTTGAAGGTCAACTTTGAGTATGCGAAGTGGCGCCGGAAATACCAGGCGACCTGGAACGATGGCGACGTGGAAGTGTGTATCGATAAGACTCCGATAGGTTTCTTTGTCGAGATTGAGGGTGAAAGGGAGTCGATTAACCAAATTGCCAACCGTCTGGGCTGGGACAGCAGCGATTTCATCACAGAAAACTACGTCAATTTATACCGGGAGGCGGGGATGAATGGGGCTTGAATTACGGGGAATGTTACTGGCTGCCGGGCTGGGAACCCGCTTAAGGCCTCTGACCTATTTCCTTCCCAAAACTGCCGTTCCTCTACTGAATCGTCCACTGGCTCTCTATTCCCTGGATCTGTTTCGAACCGCTGGAATCAAGGAGATGGCAGTCAATCTGCATCACATGCCTGACTCAGTGAAGCAGGCGCTCGCCGACGAACCTGAGTCGATTCTGTATTCGTACGAGAATCCTATCCTGGGGACGGCGGGTGGGATTGGAAAGATCCGTGACTTCTTCAAAGGAAGTACCTTCATTGTCACAAACGGCAAGATATACTGCGAAGAGGACCTCAGCAGAGTAGTCGAACACCACCGGAGATCTGGTTCAGCCGTTACACTCGTCCTCGTCCCAGTATCTCCACGGAGCAAATACAACCCGGTTCTATTGAACAACCGGAACGACATCGTCGGTTTTGCCAGATCACCAGGTTATTCGAATCCCGATTCCAAGCCTGGTTCAGATTCAGGAAGCGAGATCCGCCCCTACATTTTTACGGGAATCCATGTATTGGAAGAAGAGGTCCTCGACTTCATCCCCGATGGGCCTTGCGACACAGTCATGGATGTCTACCCGAAGTTGATGGAAGAAGGTTATCCGGTCAGAGGATTTGTAAGCAGCGCGTTCTGGCGCGAATTCAGCACACCCGTGAGGTACCTCAGAAACTCGATTGAAATCCTCGCCAGAAAAGGCCTGACCGAGTGTTCTCTTTCTGAACTGCCCGCAAAGTGTCGAAGAGTCGTTGCGGGAGAGAATGTTTCGGTCGCAGAGGACGCAGAACTTGAGAACGCAATTCTATGGAATGGTGTCTCAATAGGGTCAGGTTGCTCTCTCCGAAATGTCATTGTAGTCAGCGGAGTTCGACTCCCCAAAAACACATCAGTCGTAGATGCTATAGTAACCTCCCTCCAGGCTGGTTCGCAGGATCAAGTTAATGAATCAGCACAGATCGTCGGCGACAACGTCATCTGGCCGTTGACGTCGGATTGATCTGGCAAAATGAAATGGTATCCCGACCTGGATGTCGGGGTTGGGGGGATTGCTCGGTAATCGGGCGGACTGTGAGGGGATCATGAGTCACGAGGAATTTCCACCAATACAGCAGCGGCTGATGCGTTTCGTTCGCGAGCGCTTCAAACCGGGCTACAATCATTACAACGTCAGTAAACTTATAGGCGATGCCTCGTCACGCCAGTATTACAGATACGTGACGGACGATGGCCAGTCCTATATCCTTGCCGCCTATCCGGAGCCTTTCGATGCCTCCAAGTTCCCCTATGGACAGATCTATGACCTTCTCCAGGAGATCGCGATCCCCGTTCCGGAGATTATTAAAATAGACAGCGAATTGGGGATCGTGCTTCAGGAGGACCTTGGAAACGAGCCGCTTCAGAAGACACTGATCGACGCAGACGATCGGCAAAAGCTGCTTCTGCTTAAAGAGGCTATCGGCCATATCCTGACGATCCAGGAAAAGGGGACGCAAGCTCTCAAGCCTGAGTATGAGGGATATGGGCTGGCCTTTGACGAAGAGAAATTGAACTGGGAATTCAAGTTTTTCGTGAGGCACTATCTGGAGAGCTATCGTCGCCGGGATCTACCTCAACGAGACTTGCTGATCGCTGAGTTCGAAAAGATCTCCACTCTTCTTGCCGGCTACCCGCGGCTCTTGTGCCACCGGGATTTTCACGTCCGGAACATGATGGTGAAAAAGGGGATTCTTTACGTGATCGACTTTCAAGATGCACGCTGGGGACCTCCTTCTTATGACTTGGCATCTTTGCTCAAAGACTCGCTGGAACTTGGGGTTGAAAGTGTAGAAGAACTTGTCGAACACTACTGCCGGGAAGCCGAACGCCGAGGTTTCTTCGGTTTGCCGGACAATCACTTCGCGCCAGACGAATTTCGAAGACAGTTCAACCTGATGTGCGTCCAGCGACTGCTCAAGGCACTCGGCACCTATGCGTACCAGATCCTCGTCCGCGACAACTTCATTTACGAACAGTACATGGCGGGTTCCTTACACCGAACACTGTTGGCTCTCGATCAACTTCCAGAATTCACGCAGACCAAGAGGTTGATCGAAGCAGAACTGGGAGCACTGTAGGGAAGTCTTGAGTCTCGGGTCTTGGGGTCTCGCGCGAGTATTAGGAACGGGGAACTAAGGGCCAGCCACCAAATCGCTAAGGCACAAAGCACGAATTCTTTTTGTGCTTTCGTGACTTGGTGGTTAATCCCCACATTAGGCTACAATCGGAAAGCATGCATACCTACATCCAGAACGTACACGAACACATTGGCGAAGAGATCACAATTCGGGGCTGGCTGTACAACAGAACCGATAAGGGAAAGTTGCGCTTTCTGCTGGTCAGGGATGGGACCGGTACGATTCAGGCCGTCGTATTCAAGGGCAACGTAGCTCCCGAGGTGTTCGAGGCGGTTGACCAGGCAACGCAGGAGTCCTCACTGACCGTTACAGGTACCGTTAAGGAAGACAGTCGGGCGCCAGGTGGCTACGAAATGGACGTCAGTCACTGCGAAATCGAACAGAGCGCGGGAGACTACCCCAGTACTCCCAAGGACCACGGAACGGCATTTCTCATGGAGAATCGCCATCTCTGGCTGCGCTCCTCTCGACAACACGCGATTCTGCGCATTCGCCACGAGATTATCCGTGCGGTGAGAGACTTCTACGACGATAACGGTTTTACTTTGGTAGACACTCCGATCCTTACACCT
>JAUVSF010000508.1 GCA_030597245.1 Acidobacteriota bacterium | reverse complement strand
GCGGGACTCCTGTGAGGGGATTGTTGGCCACCCAGGGCGGGCCCTCCTTCGTCGGGCACTCGCCCTGGGCTCTGCACATATCGCCCCGCGAGGCGGGGCTCGGGATACCCTCCGGCTTCGCCGTTGTCCCTTTCCTCAAGACTCACAATGATCGATAATCAAGAAAGTGTCACCGATGTCCTGAACCTAAAGTGTTGCCTGTGTCTTGACCACATCCAGATGCCGGTAATCGGTGATCGGTAACTCCAGCAGAAGAAGATTTACCACCAAGTACACCAAGTACACCAAGAAAATGTCACCCCGGAAACGGTAGGATTCTTACCGGCATCCGGCATCCGCCTTTGCTCTCCGAGCTACGGCGCGACAGGTCCACCTCCGCTCTTCGAGCTACGGAGGACAGGTCCGGCATTTGTCATTTGTCACTGGTCATTTGTCACTGGTACCCGGTACTTCAACGGACTCAGAAACCTCTACAGCGCGAGTTCCTCTTTACCGCATTGGCTTGCAGGGAGCTTGCGTGATTCTGTATGCTTTTTGATCAAGGTGAAAGTCTGGTCTTGGATCGCATTGATACTTCTGACCGTACCTGCATATGGTGCAGATCCCGTGATGACAGCGCTTTCGTTTGATGCCAAGGCACTCAAGAAGGAGTTTAATTCCAGTGCCCATAAATCGCGCCTCGTCGTGATTCTGTCGCCCACTTGACCGCACTGTCTTCGGAGGGCCTCCGAAGTTCAGGAGATACTCGATAAGCTTTCCGATGGACGGGTCGCCGTTCTCATGCTTTGGTCTCCCTTTATGAAGGGGGACACTCAAAGTAACGCGCGTCACGCCTCTGTTTACCTGTCAGATGAGCGAGTTAACCACTTTTGGGATCTCTGGAAGTTCGGGTCGCGGACTTATGCGAAACAGCTGGGAATCCCTGAGAATCAGGCTTGGGACATTTTTGTCTTTTACAAGCCCTACATAACCTGGGGCGATTCGCCGCCGGAACCCACCTTCTGGATGCAGGCCAGAAATCTTGATGTGGGTGAGCATTACACCCAGGATGATCTCGAGGCTCAGTTAAGGACCTGGTTGCAATAGTCCGTTTAGTCCGAGCGCATCGCAGCATCCAGTAACTGGCTCTACCGAGAGCCGATAACCCGACCTTCTCCTAACGTCTTTGCGTTCTTTGCGCCTTGGCGTGAGGTGAGTTGGTTTCGCGCCAAGCCCGCCAAGGTCGCTAAGAGTATAGAGGAGTGACAGACTACGTGACCCGAGATCCCGGGGGCTCTATCCTATTACTGCGCTGCTCGCCTCAACCCGGCTCCCCAGCCTTTTCAAGAATCGATAGTGGGACCCAAGAGCCGACCAGATACTCGGGAAACATGTATAAGAGATGCCATACTCTCGACACGTCCGCTGGACGATTCCGCTTATCGCCGGATAGTGGATGTGGCAAGTTCTGGTAAACAGGTGATGCTCGATCTGGAAGTTCAAACCGCCCAGATACCAGGTTGCCAACTTATTCCGGGGTGCAAAATCAGCCGTCGTTTCCACTTCATGAATGGCCCACTCATTCTGGATTGAACTTCTTTCGCTTTCCGGCTCAGGGAAAGTGTTGCCCTCCACCGTGTGTGCTAACTGGAACACTATCGAAAGAGTGAGCCCGAGAATCAGATTAATCGCCACGAATGCAATGACAACATAAATGACCGGATGAAAGAAAAGCGGTATGACGACCATATACCCTAGATAAAGAATCTTGGTTAGAGCAAACAGAAAGGTTTCTCCACGCGACGGCTTCCGCAACTTGTAACCCTGGACGCGGCCTGAAAAGAACTTCTGATAATCCCCGAAACATATCCACGAGAGTGTCAGCAAGCTATACACGGGGAAGGCATACAGGTGTTGAAAGCGATGCCAGGACCGCCATCGTTGGTGTGGGCTTAGACGAAGCACCCCGTGCGTTGAAATATCCTCATCCCAGCCATCGATATTGGTGTATGTGTGGTGAAGGATATTGTGCTTCTGACGCCATAGCATCTGGCTTCCCCCGAGCACGTCCATCGTGAAACCCGCAAGCCAGTTGATCTTCTTGTTCTTCGAATAGCTGCCGTGTGCACCGTCGTGCATGATATTGAAACCGACCAGCACGAAGGCCTGGGCAAGAGCAAAGGCACTCAAGACGGCCATCAAGAGCGTTGTCGAGTAGAAGACCAGAAGCGTGTACGAAACCACAAACCAGGCCAGGATGATGCCTGTCTTCAAGAACATGCGCCAATTCCCGGTCCTGGCGAGCCCTTCTTCTCTAAGATATTCGCTGACCCGTTGTTTCACCTTCTGGTGAAAGCCGATCCGCACCGGAAATGTTATCTTCTGAAGCCGCACATATTCTGCAATTGCTGCCATGACTACTTCGCTTATCCAGTCTGTTCAGTAAGGGAACGCCGTTGCGAGAACTCAGTTCCGTTTCAATGAGTCCGTAAAGCTGGCTCTGATGGCTAGAGAGAAGCCTTCCCGAATCCGGTCACCACGTAAGTCCCACTGCGTGCATCCTCTCTTAAGGCAATCAGCTTGAGTTTCTCGGCATCCTCTAAAAGGTCCGAGAAAGTGCGAAATCCATAACGCGATTCACTGAAAGCAGGCTTCTTTCGCTTCATTGTCTGCTTGATAAGAGAGGAGTGCATAACATCTGTATTCTCACGCATCAATGCAAGGACCGAATCGATCAACAGCTGATATGCAGGCCGCTTGCCTTTGGGAATCCTGGTTGAAAGTTGAGGAGGCTTCGTCACACCTTCAGTCAGTTCCTCATAGAATGAGAACTCGTCACAGTTTTGGATCAGAAGGCTCGATGCCGCGTCCTTTGTGGCGAAACCAATCACGTACTTACCGTTTGCTTTGAGCTTTGACACCAGCGGTGAGAAATCACTGTCCCCGGAAAGGATAGCGAATGTATCAATGTGTTCCTTGTTGTAACAGAGATCCATAGCGTCAACCACAAGCCTGATGTCGGCTGAGTTCTTACCGCTCTTTGATCGCTTGGGGATATCAATGATCTCAAAAGCCGCGTTGTGTAATTCCTGCTTGTATTCCTGAAAGCGGTGCCAGTCGCAGTAAGCTTTCTTGACGACAACTTTACCTTTTTCAACCAGCCGTTCGAGGATTAGTTTTATGTCGAATTTCTCGCGGGACTTGCCCTTTTCGAATCCTATGACAAGGTTTTCAAAATCGAGAAAAACGGCTAGAGCACTTTGTCTTTCTACCACCACTTCAGAGTACCATAAGCAGTCTCAGCCAGACAGGGATTACAGGCACCTCTACGGCCACTTTTACGATCTTGTGACAGAACACCTTCGGGTTGGAGCTTAGCCCCGTGAATTGGCAAAGATCAGCGGGATTGGCGCACTTTCCCGACGGATCTGCCACTGGAAGGATTTGGTTTTCACCGTTCATTCCGGAAGCGGCTCGCCAAAACGCAACTCCGAGCCTCAAGCAAGTCTCAGACCAGAAAGCAAACTTTCTACCGGCCGTTCCAGGCTGCTACTCCTTAACGAGCTTGAACGAGTTCGCGTTAACTATTCCGTAGAACTCAGGGTGCTCGGCCTTTCTCGCCTCCAAAACCGCGTTTCGGCATTTCCGGCATTCATCCACGTGGAGGAGGAATTCGAGTAACAGGTCCCCGCTGAGCTCGTTGCGGACGTACTGAGGGATCAGCTGCCTCCTGCAGTGCGTAAGGGAGTCACCCGAGGTTTCGAGCGGATTTTGAAATGGTTCTACTTTGCTCATCACGACACTCTATTCGCTGGGTCCTGATTGATAAAAGGATGCAGCAACCGTTATTTAGTCGCAATGAACTCGGTGAAAAGCAGGGGAATTTTCAAAAGACACCGGGTTTGCAATGTTTGACGAACTGTGAAAGGCGAAGGGTCGATTCCTCTGTTGTGTTGCACAATCACTTTGAGGAGCGTACGGATGTGCTCAGGATTCTCAGGCAAGGAAAGGCAGCCCT
>JAUVSF010000435.1 GCA_030597245.1 Acidobacteriota bacterium | reverse complement strand
TCGACCTGGAAGGTCAACCTCCCTGCAATCGCCGGTTTCTCGTTGGCCGGAGGATAAGCTTCGAGCTTGTCGTGTCGACCTGGAAGGTCAACCTCCCTGCAATCGCCGGTTTCTCGTTGGCCGGAGGATAAGCTTCCAGCTTGTCATGTCGACCTGGAAGGTCAACCTCCCTGCAATTGACAGTTTCTCGTTGGCCGGAGGATAAGCTTCCAGCTTGTCGTGTCGACCTGGAAGGTCAATCTCCCTGCAATCGACAGTCTTTCGTTGGCCGGAGGATAAGCTTCGAGCTTGTCATGTCGACCTGGAAGGTCATCTTCCTCCCGGGGTCCGTAATGCAACAGACGGTATGGACGGAAGATAAGCTTCCAGCTTGTCATGTTGGAGACTCTGTATGATTGTCGATGCAGGAGCTAGGCGGTGAAGAAGCCGGAGGTTGTTTCAGATTCACTGACAGATTCTCAGGGTTCCTCTGAGAACAATGACTGCCTGGCCAGAAGCCGCAAAGGAAAAGGTTCCGACTCCGAAAGCTCGGGGTTTGACGAGAAGAATTTCTGTACCCCGGTTACAAGGACGTCCGTCTCTGGAGCCAAGCCTGTCGCAACCAGCTTTCGGGCGATTCGAATGTACTCGTCGTGAACCATTTCGACGAATCTATCGAGTGTCCTCTCCAGTTTCGGGACCTTCCTGAATTCAAAATACTCCCCGGAGTTCTGCGGTGCTTTTAGAATCAGCACCGGTTCTCTGTTATCGTCCTCCTCCAGGCGGCCGCGCACTGTCGCCTCAAAAAACATCGGTGAGAGATCTTCGTGTGTGATGTTCCAGTACCGCTCATACGGCTGATGGGTAAAAAAGTCGACCTCGTCCTCCATGGTGACACCCATGGCAAATATAGCTCCTGGGAACTCGGCTTTCGAGGATGCATAGTCGCTATTGATTGTTTCGCCCCAATCACGCTCCTCGACAGGTTTCGGAGCAGCCTTTTTCGGCCGTCGAGACTCTGTGACCGGAAGTTCGGGCACAATAGGGGCGGTCGTGTCGGAACTCTCCTCGTAAGGAATGCCGACTTCTTCCCGAAAAGGGTAAGCATCGTGCCCGGATGGCTGTTTCCGGCTAGGCTTGCCATCCGGCAGGTAGGGCAGACTGACAACCACCGTAGTGCCCTTTTCGAGATCGCTTTCGATGGTCACGTCACCGTCGAAATCGGCAACAGTCTGCCTAACAAAAACGAATCCGAGAGAATGTAGTTCACCATCCAGGGTTTCTTTGTCCGTCAACAGTTCCTTTACCTTTTCCGGGGGTATTCCGCACCCGTTATCGCCAACTCTCAGTACGACTCTATCTTCTTTAACCACATCACTTATCTTTAGCACACCAACCCTTCTGTGGCTCATTGCATCGACAGCGTTCATGACGAGGTTGAAGAACATGCGGCGGAACCTGTGCCGGTTGCCTCTGAGAATGGCTGAATCGAGGCGGTCAAGCTGTATTTCCACCCTCGCACTGCCCTTCTCCGTGACGTACCCGTAGATTACATCTCGGGTGAACTCCTGAATATCTTCTGCTATATCAAACTGTTCGATGACATCCCGATTCTCCTGCTCGTCGAAAAAATGTTCGATCCGAGAACGGACACCCCATATCCAGCGGACGGAGTTTCGATAATGGCTGCGAGATCGGACGCTTCGAGATTCCTCTGGAAGAAATGATAAGACCTTGTCGATACGCCCCCATCGCGGATTCAGGACTAATCCGCAAACATCGATAAGTGCGCCAAGGTAGTCGTTGCCGGTTAGCAGGATGACTCTGTCCGGCGAGTCGCTCTGCACTGCATTGCCGTATTCCCGATAGGTTTTGCGAAGATTGCCTGCCTTCACTTTCAGCTCACTTAAATCCTCACCATGGATGATTTGCGCCTGATCGATTCCGTAGATCTCCAAGTCCGTGTTAAGAGTGACGTGGAAATGGATGACTTCGTTGATAAATCTAGTTACTCGCAAGTCATGGATCAGAAATTTGATCTCAGCAACTTCCCTCTTTAGCCCTTGCTTGTAGTCGGCCATCACCTGATCCATTCTGTAATGTCTCTCGAGCCCATGAGTTGCTCGAGCGACAGGGAATTATAACGCCGTAGCAAGAGCGCGCAAAGCTTCTCTAACTGAGTTCGAACGCAGAAGGAAGAAGGGGAAGGGCGAAAAGGCATGGGCATAAGGGAAGGCGAAGCCCACAACCCGCAAACCTGTCAGCCACTCTGCTCCTCGCTTTCCCCTCCGAGTCTTCCTTGCGCGCAAAGACTGGCCAGGCCTGCCCGATAGCTGAAGGGCGAGGAGCGGCGGAAGGAAGTCGGTTGGCAGGCTCTAAATGCCTTGACGACATTTCCCGACGGAGTTACACTGTACGGCAATAACAGTATTCTACTTGGCACTTTCTGTCAACTCTTCATTGAAAGGACAAATGTCATGGGCGACCTACCGACGCCGACTAATATCATGCAAGTAGGCCTTGGTTTCTGGGCCTCGAAGACGCTTCTGAGTGCAGTGGAGATGGGAGTTTTTTCCGAACTGGCCAGGCATCCGGAAGATTTGGAGACCTTACAAGGACGGCTGGGATTGCATCCCCGGTCTGCCCAGGATTTCTTGGACGCTTTGGTGGCCCTGGGCTTCCTGCAGAAGACCGACGGCCGGTACCACAACACACCCGAAACCGATCTGTACCTGGATAGACGAAAAACGTCCTACATCGGTGGGATGCTCGAGATGGCCAATCATCGACTCTTTAGCTCCTGGAATCATCTCACCGAAGCGCTTCGAACTGGGGAACCTCAAAACGAAGCGAAGTCCGGGGGAGATTCTTTCTTTGCTGCTCTGTATGCAGATCCCGCACGCCTGAAAGAGTTTCTGAGGGCAATGACGGGTATCAGTCGTCCGGCCAATCTGGCGATTGCCCAACAGTTTCCTTGGAATGGCTACAAGACATTCTTGGATGTTGGCACGGCTCAAGGGGATCTTGCTGTGCAAGTCGCTCAGACACACTCACACCTGTCCGGAATCGGATTCGATCTAGCCGAAGTGGAGCCGATCTTTGAGGATCATGCCTTGCAGAATGGTCTTTCGCGGCGACTGCGTTTTGAGGCTGGTGATTTTTTCAAGGACTCGTTACCTAAAGCGGACGTCATTATGATGGGCCACATACTCCACGATTGGGACCTTGAACAGAAGAAGATGCTGATGGGAAAGGCGTTTGAGGCGCTTCCCGATGGCGGAGCCTTGGTGGTTTATGAGTCCGTCATTGACGACAACCGATCCCAGAATACTTTTGGCCTCCTCATGAGTCTGAATATGTTGGTTGAGACACCTGGTGGTTTCGATTTCACCGGTGCTGACTGTCAGGGTTGGATGAAAGAGACTGGATTTCGGGAAACCCGGGTCGAGCACCTGGTGGGGCCTGACTCAATGGTGATCGGGATTAAGTAGCTGCCACAGCTTTGCCAAGCTGCCGCTCCTGAGACTTATCTAGCTGAACCGGCGAATTAGGAATTGACGAGGGGGCCTCAATGCCTCAGGATCGCAGCCAGCCAGCCGCCTTCACCCGGGGCCTCAATAGTCATCACATGATCGCCCACGAGTCCCACGGTCTCACCCCAGTTGCCGGTGTTTGCGTCGATCCAATGCAGCTCATATTTGCCGGTGTCGAGCCTGATATCGACCGAACCTCCGTTAGTGAAATAAAGACAGTAGGCTTTTCCGGGATCGGCGGCCAGGTAAGCCTCGTTCTCTTCCCGGCGACTCAGGAGATTCATCTGCGGAGAGAGGTCCCAGGGTTGAATGAGCGATTCAAGTTTCCGCACCGCTTTGATGACGGACTGTGCTTTTTCATTAATTCCGAGACCTGACGGTGGGCGGTGAAAACGAGCAGAGGCAAATCCTGCCAGGATGTGGCGAAGGAGGCGTTCGACGCCATCTTGATCCGAGTGTCCGAACTTGTTTCCGTCGGATCCATAAGTCTTGACGGTGTTTATTGGGCGAGGCGAACTGGAGACATATTCACGCATCCACAGCGCATTGCGCCAGTGTTCTTCTCCTTTGTTGTGATTGTTCTGGGATGTATCTACGAAGTCATAAAGCTCAGGGTGATCGAGAGTGCGGCGGTGTTCATCAGCCTTGATGTCCCAGGCGTCCCACATCTCAGTGACGAAGACTTGAACCCCTTGTTCGCCGGCGCGCTTCTTGATGTGGGTTGCCCAGTAGCGGCCCCACTCCTCGTCACCGTTGGTTTCATTGTCCATACAGTAGAGAACGTTTTGATGCTTCAGAGAATATGACAACATTTTGTCAACGAAGCGCTGCTGGTACTGGAAGACCGTTGTGTTGTTACGCTGCTGAGGAGTAGTGAAGAAGAAGGGTTGTTCATTCCTTCCGGGATGCTCCGGATATTCGGCGGCCAGTCCGGACTCCTCCCGTGTGTAATTGACATTGTTGTCTGGACTGTACGGGTGTGGCGGCCAGCGTTGACGGCTGTAATCGAAACGATCCCAGACTTCGATCTGGACGATGATGTCGCGTTCAGCCGTCCATTGAAGGAAGCGTTCGAAGCGCTCCCAATAATCAGGATTCCAC
>JAUVSF010000577.1 GCA_030597245.1 Acidobacteriota bacterium | reverse complement strand
CTGTGTAATCAGTTTGAATGCAGTCTTTGACAGACTTGGTGTTCGACTTGATGTGACTGCGGAGAGGTTGCATTCACTCAGTGGGGAGACTAAGACCCTGGTCGGTGAGCTCGATGCGGAGAGGCCTGTCTTCATTCAGGCTTACGTGAGTCCGGAAGTACCCGAGCCCTTCGTTCAGGCACGATCAGACCTGTTGAATACGCTGAAAGGGATTGACATAGCAGCCGGCCGCGCCGTGGAAGTGCGTATTCAGGAAACCCAGCCGTTCAGCCCTGAAGCAAGGGAGGCCCGGGAGAAGTTTGGCATAACACCTCGTTCGATCCCGAACCTTGGAAGTGCTCGAGCTGGAGTCTCTGAGGTCTTTCTGGGTGTGGCAATTACCTGCGGTGCTGAAGAACAAGTCATCCCCTTTATGGATAGGGGGCTGTCCTCGGAATACGAGATTACTCGCAGCATACGCGTTGTAGCCGGGGCGAGCCGTGCGAAAGTGGGAGTTCTCGAGACTGGGATCAACGTGTTTGGTGGCTTAGACTTCCAGACCATGAGAAACTCGCCATCCTGGTCGATCGTGGAAGAGTTGCGGAAGCAGTACGAGGTCGTACAGGTATCATCTCCGGCGGAGATGCCCGATGATTTGGACGGCCTTCTCGTGGTGCTCCCCTCCTCGCTGCCGCAATCGGATATGGATCAGCTTTTCCAGACCATCGAATCTGGCGTGCCCACGCTTCTGCTCGTAGATCCTCTGCCGGTAGTCAATATTGGTTTGGCTCCAGCAGAACAAGCTGGAGGTAACCAGAACCCTCTGATGCGGAATCAGGGGCCTCCGCCTCAGCCGAAGGGTGATATCCAGGGAATGATGACCAGCCTGGGGATCAGCTGGGACTCGAGGCGAATCGTGTGGGATTCGTATAATCCCCACCCCGATTTGGCCACTCTCCCTCCAGAGGTTGTGTTTGTTGGCCGAGGTAACCAGAATGAATCGGCTTTTAACCCGGGCCACAACGCAAGTTCAGAATTGCAGGAACTGGTTCTCCTTTACCCCGGGGAAGTCAACAAGGCAATAGACAGCAAGTATGTGTTTGAGCCTCTTCTTATGACTGGCCGTGTGTCGGGACGGTTCGCATTTTCCCAAATGGTTCAGAGGAGTTTCTTTGGAGTTCAAATGAACCGGAATCTCCCACATCGTCCGGATGACCTGGAATACACGCTTGCGGCGCATGTTTGGGCACCCGGCGGCGAAGCGAACGATGAGGAAGCGAGCGATGAGAAAGCGAACGATGACGAAGCCCCGGAACCGGGTGAAGGAGCTGAGGAAGAGGCATCCGAAGCGAAGAGACCCATCAACGTCATCGTTGTTGCAGACCTTGATTTCATCTCGGAGCAGTTCTTCCAGATTCGGGCCGTTGGAGTCGAGAATCTAAAATTCGACAACATCTCGTTTTTCCTGAACTCCATGGACATTCTGGTTGGCGATGAATCTTTCATTGCTCTTCGGAACAAGAGAGTAAGACACCGAACTTTGGAGAGGTTGGAAGAGCAGACTCGCAATTTCATCGAGCAGAGAGTAGAGGATGAACAACTGGCTGAAAGCGAGGCTGAAGTTGCATTAGCTGATGCGCAGCGGAGACTCGATGAGAAGGTGAATGAGTTGCAGGAGCGCCCTGATCTGGACGCACAAACAAAGCAGATCATGGCTCGCAACCTTCAGGAAGTGGAGAGCCGTCGGTTCGAGGTCCTCAAGGCCAACATCGAAGCTGAAAAAGAGGCGAAGATCCATGCCAGTAAAGAGAATATGGAAGCGCAGATCCGAGGCATCCAGAACACCATAAGGACCCTTGCTGTGCTTCTACCTCCCATACCTGTGTTCGTTGTGGGAGTATTCATCTTTGTCAAACGGCAACGCAGGGAAAGAGAGGGAGCCGCTGCGGCTCGAAGACTGAGGGCATAACTATGAGTGAGACACGGAAAACGATTACGTTTGGAGTGGTCGCCCTGATCCTTCTATTGGCGGCTTTCTTGACTACACCCGGGAGCGTTACGCCGGATGATTTCACCGATCTCGGAGAAACATTTTTCCCGGAGTTTACCGACCCGAATATTGCCACGACATTGGAAGTGATCGAGTTTGATGAAGAAACCGCTTCTGCTCGTCCCTTCAAAGTGACTTTCAAAGAGGGCAGGTGGACCATTCCATCGCATCACGATTACCCCGCCGATGGCGAGGATCGGTTGGCGCGTACCGCCGCTGGAATGATTGGACTGAAAAAGGATGACTATCGTACGAGTAACGTCGCTGACTATGAAGCGTGCGACGTCGTTGACCCCCTTGATGAGGCGACGACCCTCAAAGGGCGTGGAAAACGCGTGACGATCAAAGATAAGAATGACCAGGTTCTCGCGGATCTTATCTTCGGGAGGAAGCTGGCGGAACGGAGCGATCTCAGGTTTGTGAGAGTTCCCGGGCAGAAGCGCGTCTATGTCGCCAAGACCGATATGGATATTTCCACGAATTTTGCAGATTGGATTGAGCCTGATTTGCTGCAGGTCGAGAGCGGCGAGGCAACGCAAGTGATCCTGAGAGATTACTCAATCAATGAACGGACCAGGACTGTCGATAGGAGAGGCACGCTTATCCTGACCAGGGAGGACGACAAATGGTCGGCCAACAAAATGTCTTCCCGAGAAGAAGTCGACATGACGAAAATGAACCAGCTTCTCAGGGAAGTTGACGATCTGAAAATCGTCGGAGTCCGAACCAAACCCGCAGGGTTGTCGGACGGGTTACGTCGTACAGAGGGAGATGTTCCGATCACCCAGGCGAATATTCTGTCCCTTCAGAGTAAGGGCTATTATTTCACCCGTGACGGGAGTCTTCTTTCCAACGATGGGGAACTCGAGGTTAGGATCAGTAACGGTGTCACGTACACTTTGCGCTTCGGTGAAGTTCTGTTTGGCAGTGGTGACGATGTCACTGCGGGCGGTGAGTCGGAAGGAGCCGAGGAGAGCGGCCCCGGTGAGAATCGGTACCTCTTTATTATCGCAACCTTCGATCAGGATCTGGTGCCCGAGCCGCCGAAGCCGTCCAATACCCGTTTCGAACAGAAAAGCGAAGACGAGTGGACCGATGCGGATCGTACGAACAAAGAGCGAAAAGAAAAACATGATGCCTGGCAGACCTCGGTTGAAGAGGGGAAGAATCGGGCCGAGGAGCTCAACGCCAGGTTTGCCGATTGGTATTACGTCATTTCTTCCGATGCTTTTGACAAGATCCACATCAGCCGGGAAGATCTTGTCAAGAAGAAGGAAAGCTGAACCGGCGATCCGCAAGTCAAAGAGGTTAACCACTAAAACACTAAAGCACAAAGAATAAAAGGCTTAAGAGAAACACAGGATTCATACTTGGTGCCTTTGTGTTTTCGTGGTTAGGTTTTTTGCT
>JAUVSF010000154.1 GCA_030597245.1 Acidobacteriota bacterium | reverse complement strand
TTGACGGTCTCGGGTTTACGGCAGAAGAAGGCGCTTAGATCGATCGGAGTGAACAGCCATTTGTGGGGATTGGTGACGATGGAGTCTGCCGACTCACAGCCTTCGAGGACCCAGCGCATTTCCGGCAGTATTGCCGCCGGTCCGGCATAGGCTGCGTCCACATGAAGCCAGAGATTGAACCGTTTTGAGATCCGGGCGATCTCAGCGACTGGGTCCACGCTGGTGGTTGAGGTGGTTCCTACCGTTGCGACCACACAGAAGGGGAGCCAACCACTCTCCAAGTCCATTCTTATGGCCGTCTCCAAAGCTTTCGGGTCCATCCGGAACGCGGAGTCCACCGGGATTTTCTTGACTCCATTCTTACCGATCCCGAGCGTAATGGCAGCTTTTTCGACCGACGAGTGGGAGTGTTCGGACGTATACATCCGCAATCTGTTCCGGCCGGCTCCAAGCCCTTCCTCCCTGACGTTCAGGCCGGGCACCGCCTCACGGGCGGCTGCTATGGCATGAAGAGTTGAAATTGAAGCGGTGTCGTAAATGATTCCCCAGAAGTCTTCCGGAAGGCCCAGCATCTGCCTGAACCAGTCCAGAGTGACCTCTTCCAGTTCGGTTGCCGCCGGAGAGGTCTTCCACAGCATTGCATTCACATTGAAGGCGGCACAGAGTAATTCCCCGAGGATTCCAGGTCCCGAACCTGTAATTGAAAAATAGGAGAAAAACGACGGATGATTCCAGTGAGTTATTCCAGGCAGAATGGTTTGTTCGAAGTCCTTCAGGATCTGATCCATCGGTTCGCCTCGATCCGGAGGCGAAGTCGGAATCTGGGCCTTGAGTTCTCCTGGCTCAAGCCTGGAAAGAACCGGATACCGGTCTGTATTTTCCAGGTAGTCAGCGATCCACTCGATCAGTTGGTGACCGTATTTGCGAAATTCATCGGGAGGCATGTCTCCCAAAGGAGCTTCATTCATGTCATCCGTTCCCTTTCTTCAGTTGTGGCCAAGTCAGCCAACCAGGCTCTCATGGCCCAGCCAATGACTGCTTGTAGAGGTGGTTGTTGACTCGCATGCTTTCAAAAATCGATTCGATAAACTGATCCATTCGCGTCTCCCAACTGCAACACGATAGCAGGAAGACAGCGCTTAACGCCAGAAGTGCATAGGGCTTTCCTCCTTGGCTGACTCGGCTCTTTCCCCACCCTTGGTAAGTAGCTTTTTCGGTCCGAGTCAAGAGCGTGTCGGCGCCTTGTAGGTGCCCGGTTTTCATGCTACAGTTCCCGGCAATTTGCTGAAATCGGAGAAAAAATAGGAGGCCTTATGAGGGATTCCGAGTTCAATTCCGTGGGAGCATCCAAAACAGAGTTCAAGCCCTACGTTTCTGCTCAGACGACCATGACAGAACTGACATTCAAGGCTATGGTCCTGGGTGTGATCATGGCGATCGTATTGGGTGCTGCCAATGCCTATGTTGGTATGAAAGCTGGACTTACGGTAGCAGCGACCTTTCCGGCGGCGGTTGTGGCGATGGCCGCGCTCCGTCTCTTCAGAGGTTCGATACTGGAAGAGAACATTGCTCGAACAACGGCCTCTGTAGGCGAGGCACTGGTGGCAGGAGCGATTTTCACGCTTCCCGCTTTCGTGATAGCCGGAGTCTGGGATGAGCTTCAGTACTACGAGAGTACCGCCATTATGTTGATGGGAGGTATCTTGGGGGTGCTGTTCGTCATTGTGCTGAGGCGAACCCTCGTCGAGGAAGCTAACCTCCCGTTTCCGGAAGCGGTGGCTGCCGGAGAGTTGGTTAAAGCGGGCCAGGGAGGTCAGACTGGTGCAGCGTACGTTTTCTCAGCGATGGGATTTGCCTTCGTTTGGGAGATTCTCAAGAACTCCCGGGGAATCCAGTTGGTGGGAGAGAACACACGGGTGTTCTATCAACTCGCAACCTCAAAGATTGAACTGCTGGGCCAGAGGATCAGCTATTACGGAGGTGTGCTCATAGAGTCTCCTGCCGCCTCACCCCTTTTGGTGGGGGTTGGGTTCATCGTCGGCCCCCAGGTAGCGTCCGTGCTCTTCTGCGGGGCGATGATGGGATGGCTTTTGCTGGTCCCGGTTAGCCTTTTTTTGAACCCGAGCCTGACGGCCGGCTTGGTGGACAGTACGGCTTGGATCGAGTTGAGCGAAGAGATCTGGATGAAACAGGTGAGACCGATCGCTGTGGGGACAATGATCGTGGCTGCCTTCTACACGCTTTTCAAGTTGAGAACCTCTCTGATAAGCGGGATTGGGAAAGCGATAACAGACCTGCAAGCGATTAAGTCAGGAGTGCGGGAAGCCAACCGCCTGGAAATCGACTTGGATTTCATGAAAGTCGGTGTCGCGATCGCACTTCTTTCGATCCCGCTTTTCTTCCTGTATTGGTACTTCACTGGATCCCTGTTTGGGTCGATCCTGCTGACCGTGGTTATGATGATTCTCGGATTCCTGTTCGCGGCTGTGGCAGGGTATCTGGTTGGAGTCATGGGAAGCTCCAATAATCCGATCAGCGGTTTGACTCTAAGCACCTTGTTGATTGCCGCAGTTCTCCTGGTGATGATTGGCGTGACCGGAGATGCCGGAATCATGGGTGTGCTGGGTGTGGCGGGAGTTATCTGCTGTACGGCAGGTATCGCCGGTGACATGATGCAGGACCTGAAGGTGGGGCACATCCTGGGCGGTACTCCCTGGAAGATGGAGATTGCTGAAATCGGTGGCGTTGTTTTCGCTTCTTTTGCCCTGGTGTTCCCAATGATCGTGATGGATCAGACCTATCATATCGGGAGTGCTGAGTTGCCGGCGCCGCAGGCCGGTTTGATGGCCCTCATGGCAACGGGGATCGTCGGAGGTGAGATGGCGTGGCCACTGGTCATAGCCGGGATGTTCTTTGCGCTTGCCCTCATCCTCATCAAGGCCCCGTCTCCCATGCTGATAGCCGTTGGCATGTATCTCCCCTTTGAGTCGACTGCAGCCATTTTCGTTGGAGGGATTATCCGAGTTGTTTTGGACAAGATAATGGCTCGCAAGGGGCTGGATGAGGGGAAGAGAACCACCGCGACGAATGTGGGAATCCTTCTATCCTCCGGCTTCATTGCAGGCGAGTCATTAATGGCTGTACTGATAGCCTTCTGGGTGATGGGTACTTCTACCATCGATCTGTGGGTATTGCCCAAGTTCGGCGACAGTCCCTGGTGGGGGATGCTGATCTTCATTGTTTTGGCATTTCTCCTGATTAAGGTTCCCCTCAACGCTGCCGGCAAGGGAGGAGCGCCCGGGGTGAAGGTGGAGTGATGGAAGCGGGCCGGGATTTTCTGGGCGACAGCTTTGTTCGCCGGTATGAATGGCGTGAATCAGAGGATGGCAAAATCGTTGTGCTCCGCCCGCGGTTTGGAGAGGGTCGCCTGGCCCGTCGGGTCTCAGACCTCTTTCACGTTTCGGACTACCGGATACGGCTGGATGAGATCGGAACGGCTGTTTGGAAGCGGTGTGACGGGAGTACCACGGCCCGTGAAATAGCAGACGAGCTAAGAGTTCAGTTTGGAGACCGGGTCGAACCGGCAGAGGAACGGCTCCAGCGTTTTGTTTCCCAGATGTTGCGAGCCCGGATGATTGGAGTACAGCCCGATTGACTACCTCGGAAACGTGAGTTCAGAACTGTAGTTTCGTCCGGTAAGGTCTGAAATGCTTTTGCCGCATAGTTCCGGGTGCGATAAGCTATTAGGAAGTGTTCCGGAAGCTGAAGCGGATTCATTTTGGGTTAAACGCGTTGCGGGCGGGAGTGCTGGATCATCCAGCCAGAGCCTTCAGGGGGTGGTTTGCCCAACGGGGAAAGTTCCGGATCTCGCGTCTGGTAGTCGCCCATCTAACTGCCCTTTTTATCCTCCAGGTGCCCGTGGGCCTTCTGTGGGCGCAACTCAGGCCCATCGAAGAAGACCAGGGCGTTTCCGGCTTGGGCCTGGCCTTGCGAAAACTCCCTGGTATAGGCTCCGTCCTCTACATCACTGCCCACCCGGACGACGAGAACAATGCGCTTTTGGCGAAGTTGTCTCGAGGGGATGGCCATCGCGTAGGCCTTCTGACGCTGACGCGGGGAGATGGTGGTCAGAATGAGATTGGTCCCGAGCTGTTCGAAGTGCTGGGAGTCGTTCGCTCAGGGGAGCTCATGGCTGTTCATCGCTTCGACGGGGTCGAACAGTTCTTTACGCGGGCGTTCGAATTCGGGTATTCGTTCAGTGTCGAGGAAAGCTTCCAGAAGTGGGGACGAGAAGAGATCCTCGGAGATATTGTCAGGGTAATCCGTACGTTTCGCCCTTTAGTGATCGTGACTATGCGTCCTACGGGCGCGGGCGGTGGTCAGCATCATCAGGCGTCCGCTATACTCGCAGCTGAAGCTTTCAGGCTCGCTGGAGATCCGAACCAGTATCCCGAACAGATCGAAGAAGGACTACTCCCATGGCGCACCTTCAGGCTTTTCCAATCGAGGGGTTTTGGCACGCGAGCGAATTCGTCCGGTGACGCGAGGATTAATCTCGGTGTTTTTGACCCACTTCTTGGGGAGACCTATGCAGAATTCGGTGCGCGGTCTCGCAGTTTGCACCGCAGTCAGGGAATGAACGTCTTACCTCAGCCGGGAGAGTCTTTTGCCGGCTTCATTCTTGCGAACAGTACGGTCGATTCCTGGAAAATCGATGACAGTTTCTTCGACCAGATGGATGTATCTCTGCAAGGCCTGACGCAATTTGAGCCGAAGCTCGAGGCTTCGGTCAGCCTTCTGGAGGGATACATTGACTGGGCCTGCGATTCTTATGCTCGGGGCGATTATGACGCAGTCGCCAAAGCAGTGATGGCAGGGCTTGACTACGTGCGCACGGTGAAGGAGTCAGCCAGTAATCCGGAAGCCGTATTTCTTCTCCAGAGGAAGGAGGAGGATTTTCTAAAGGCTGCAGAGAAGGCACATTTCCTGTTTTTCGATGCGCTTGCACAGTCCTCGAACGATGGTCTAGTGGTTGCGGGGGAAGAGTTCGGCGTTGAGGTTTTCTTTGATGTTCGGTCAACACGCAAGGTGAAGATCGAAGCTGTTGAATTGCTGGCTAATCCAGATTGGCAGATCAATTTCGAGCGGTCTCGCGGCATGTCGACCATTTTCAAAGTTAAGGTTTCGGAGAACCCGACCTACACGGCGCCATTCTGGTTCAGGGATGATCCGGCGGTAGATCGATTCTCCACGTTAGAAGGTTATCGTGGCATCGAACCTTTTCAATCCCCGCCTCTGACGGCTCGTGTAAAGTATCGCTCTTTTGGTGTGGAGGCGAGTGTTGAGGCGGCGGTTCACTACCGGTGGTTTGATGCCACCTATGGGAAAGAACGCCGGATGGAGCTCAAGGTAGTGCCCAGGGTTTCGGTTTCCATTGAACCCCGTCTGGCGGTAGTCAAGTTGAGTCAACCGGGCCCTGCCGTTTTTGACGTAACGGTTCGAAACCTCTCACCGGAATCGGTGAAAGCCAGCGTGAAGCTTGAAGTACCCGAAGGCTGGCAAGCTGAACCGAGAACGGTTGATGTGAACTTGGAATCCTCTAATCGGGCGGAAATAAAGCGATTCTCCGTGCGTCCGCCGGCGCGGCTCAAGAACGGTACTGTCAGCGTTCGAGCTGTGGCTTCATCGGCTGGGGGTGAAGTGTTCGATACCGGTTTCATGACGGTCTCTTATCCACATATTGCGACACACCATTTCTACAGGCCCGCCGTTTCACAGGTGTTGGTGGCGGACGTCGATCTTCCTCGCGGGCTGAAGGTCGGCTATGTGATGGGAGTTGGAGACTACGGTGGCTTGGCCACGGAGCAGTTGGGCGCAGCAGTGACCTACCTGGAAGAGGAAGATCTGAGTAGGGGTGACTTGGACCAGTTCGACGTCATTATTGTGGGGGTGCGTGCCTACTTGGTGCGGAAGGACTTGATTGAGAACAACCGCAGGCTATTGGAGTACGTCAGGCGCGGTGGTCACATGGTGGTTCAATACAACAAGTATGAGTTCTTAAGGGAACAGTTTGCTCCCTACCCAGTCCACATCAATCGCCCGCATGATCGAGTTACGGTGGAGGAGTCGCCGGTTAAGATTCTCCAACCAGGGCATCAGCTGTTCACTCGCCCCAACAAGATTATCGAAGCGGACTGGGCAAACTGGGTGCAGGAACGAGGTCTCTATTTCCTCGGAGACTGGGATAGCCGGTTTGTTCCGCTCTTGGAACTGCAAGATCCCTGGCCCTATAACAACTCGCCCAAGCGGGGGGTGCTCCTTATTACTGAGTACGGGAAGGGGACGTACGTATACACTGGACTGGCCTTCTTCCGCCAGTTGCCGGCGGGTGTGACTGGAGCCTATCGCCTCTGGGCCAATTTGATTTCTTTCGGTAAACTCCGGGAGGCTCGCTGAACGGAGCTTGATCAGAAGGTTAAGACCAGCCTGAGTTGACGCTGGAAGTAAGGAACGCTCCGAACCATGCTTACAACAGGAATCGTTGGTCTCCCTAATGTCGGCAAATCCACGCTCTTCAATGCTCTCACCTCGAGTGAGGTGAATGTCTCCAACTATCCATTTACGACGATTGACAGTAACGTCGGTGTTGTCGGTGTTCCTGATCAGAGGCTGGAAGACTTGGGCAAGGTCATCAAACCGGCCGAGTCGACTCCTTACTTCATTCAGTTCACAGATATTGCGGGACTCGTGAGAGGGGCCAGTCACGGCGAAGGTCTGGGGAATCAATTCTTGGGCAACATTCGGGATGTTGATGCCATTGTTCATGTACTCAGATGTTTCCAGGAACCGAATGTCGTTCATGTGCTGGGTGATGTTGATCCAGCTCGGGATATTGACGTTGTCGAGACCGAGTTGCTGCTGGCCGACCTGGAGTTAATGGACCGTTTGATCGAAAAGCGGTACAGAACCTGGAAGACAAGCCCCAGGCAGTTTGCTTCTGAGGAAGCGCGGTTTCGCAGTTATCGCGAGAAGCTTGCAGCGGGGATTTCTCTCCGGACAATTGACTTGGACGACAACGCGCAGAAGGAGCTGAAGGGGCTTGGTTTGCTGACCGGAAAACCGGTTCTGTACGTGGCGAACGTATCCGAAGATGATGGCAGTAGAGATGATCATCCTTGTGTGGGACGAATTCACCAGAGCCGTCTCTCGTCTTCTCCCTCGGTGGTAGTGCTTTCAGCCCGGCTGGAGTGGGAGTTGCTCCAACTGGAACCCGATGAAAGACAGGAGTTCATTGAGGAACTCGGATTGCCACGCAGTGGATTGGATCGGTTGATCGAAGAAGCATACCGCGTCCTCAACTTGATCACTTTTTACACCGTCGCGAATAACAAGCTGAGAGCGTGGGCTGTGACTGCCGGCGTCTGCGCTCCTGAAGCGGCTGGGAAGGTTCATACAGATATGGAACGTGGGTTTGTGCGGGCTCAGGTCACAGGCTACAGTGAATTGGTCCAACACGGGAGCATACAAGCCCTTCACCGCCTTGGAGCTGTGCGCACTGAGGGACGCGACTATCAGGTTCAAGACGGTGATGTAATCGAGTTCTTGTTCACACCGTCTTAGCTGGGAACTGCGTGATCGGTCATCGGTTATCGGTAAGACTAACCACCAAGGTCACCAAGAAGACGTCACCCAGAAAAGGTCACAATTTAACGGCATTCGGCATTCGGCATTCGGCATTCGGCATTCGGCATTCGGCATCCGACATCCGATTACCGATTACCGATCACCGATCACCGATCCCCCAGCCCCCGTTCGCACTTCACAATGTCCAAATCCCTATAATGATTGGCCATGCCCAAACCCAACGACGGGGTCAAAGACACTTCGAAGGATGGAACGCCCCAGCGGATCTTTCAGGCCTTTCGCTATCCTGATTTCCGACTCCTGTGGGGTGGAGCTTTTACTTCGACTACGGGCACATGGATGCAGATGGTTGCCCAGTCTTGGGTAGTTCTCGAGCTGACGGGATCCGTCTTTTATCTCGGTTTAGTGGGTTTTCTGGGCCAGCTACCGGTTCTACTCTTCACACTGGTCGGGGGTGCATTTGCTGATCGAATCGATCGTCGAAAGCTGCTCCTGTCGTCTCAGTACGTTCAGATGGGTGTGGCCCTGATCTTGACCGCCTTGCTCTATTTCGACCTCATTGAGATCTGGCATTTTCTCGTCCTCGTGTTTGTTACGGGAAGCGCGCAGGCGTTTGGCGGGCCGGCGTATCAAGCAATGATTCCCGGCCTGGTCCGGCGAAAGGACGTGCCCAATGCCATCGCCTTGAATTCCATCCAGTTCAATCTGGCGCGTATTGTCGGCCCCGTCATCGCTGGTGCTGCCTTTGCGACCTTGGGAGCGGTTTTCTGTTTCGGCTTGAATGCTGTTTCCTTCCTTGCCGTAATCGCTGCGCTCTCGCTGCTGCGGACGACTTTTGTGCCACCCGAAGTAAAAGAATCTGTGTTTGTCCAGATCAAACAAGGTTTCGCTTACACCAGGGATCAAGGTGATCTGTGGCAATTAACGATACTTGGGTTTGTCAGCACGTTCTGTGGAGTGCCTGTACTGACTCTTCTGCCGGTTTTCGCTCGAGATGTCTTTGGCCTGGGGGTTGCCGGTTACTCGAACATGATGGCTCTTTCCGGTGCAGGATCAATTACTGGAGCTTTGCTCTATGCCAGGTATTCGAGGATGTCCAGACAGGGAACTTACACTCTTTGGGTTCAAATTGTCTTCGCTGTTTTCCTGGCACTCTTTGCGATCTCCAGGAACCTGACTGCTAGTTGCATTCTCCTGTTCATGACCGGAGTCTGTTTGATTTCACTTTTCTCCTCCATCACCTCGCTTGTTCAACTGGCTACATCTGAGGAGATGCGAGGCCGCATGATGAGCATATTCATGTTGGCCTTCCGTGGCGGAATGCCTCTCGGCGATCTGTTCGCGGGCTTTGTTGCCTCACGGATATCCCCAACCTTCGCTCTGCTTTCGCTAAGTCTCTTGCTGGTCGTTGTAGCAGCAGGCTTCCTGGTCTCCAATAGCGGGGTTAAGAGGCTATAGGGAGCTGGGTGACCGGTTATCGGTGATCGGTGATCGGGGCTTGAGTCCTGAGTCTTGAGTCTTGAGGGTCTGGTGCTCAAACCGAAAAAGCGGAAGGTCGAAGCTCGAAATTCGAAACAATATCCGAGCTCGAATATCCAAGGACTGAAACGGGTTGTCGACGATCACCTATTTATAAACTGAAGGTCCCGAAGGTAAAAACCCGCCTCATTGGGCATAATCCCATTGTTTACTAATCTTTGAGGTGATCGAGGGAGGAATTTTCCTTGCTTAAGGTAGGCA
>JAUVSF010000516.1 GCA_030597245.1 Acidobacteriota bacterium | reverse complement strand
TTCCCCAGCAGTTTCCGAATAGTGGCCACATTCTGAGCCAGTGTTGATTCCTCAACAACGGCACCGGGCCAGACCAGATGCCGGTTGCCGGATGCCGGACCTGTCCTTCATAGCTCGAAAAGCAGAGGAGGACCTGTCGCGCCGTAGCCCGGAGAGCGAAGGCGGACCTGTCGCGCCGTAGCTCGGAGAGCGAAGGCGGATGCCGGTTTCCAGAGTCCCGCCTTGCAGGACGGCATGACTTTCGGAGATCCGACGTTGTCAGCGTAAGGGACAGGGTAGAGCATCCAGAGCATGTCTTATCCGCTCGTCCTTTTCCGTCAGGCTCCCAACTTCACCATCGGCGTTTCTGTCAAGTTCGGGGTGAATTCGACTTGGTACCTTCCCCTCACAACCGTCTTCCAACCACTTACAGCCATTTCCCGGGGTAAACTCCTTCTCTCACCTCTTGCATGCCACTCTGCGCCTGCGTTCCCCCTTAGCACGATGGGCTATAGACTCGAGATGCTCTCGGTGGGGCAGACAGCGGAGCAGACGCCCGATCTCGACTAAATGGAGCTTGACTAGAATCGTTGATGGTAACCGGGCAAGCCCTGATGGATGGTTATAGAAATCGAGGTGCATATCGCCAGAATACTCAGAACCAGCCCGACAAGAAAAAGCCAACGCAACCGGGATTCCGGGCTGGTGACGACAAAAGGCTGATTCTTGTTCCTTCGATTCGAAAACCACATGAGAAAAAGTGCGATAACAACCACCCAGTAGAGGGCCTGATTTAGCTGAAATGGTTGGCCACTGACAAATACAAGTTTAATGATATGGCTGAACGCAAGATAAAAGAGAACGTAGAGGAAGAATACGATCGGAGAATAGGGTGCAATAAGCTTATCCGGCTTATTTGAATAGCGGCTGTGTACAAAAAGGGCAGCACCGAAAAACAGTGCAGTCACCAGATAGGTGATATTGATTTGCAGATCGGCGAATGCCAACCCGTTTTCAATCTCTAATCGTTCCGCTGCTTGAAGGAACTTCTCGACAGTCATCGCCTGAAGCACATTGATTAAGGGCAGTCCTAACAGAAGAAAAGCAAATGCCATCCAATTGGCCGTTTTTGAAGGAGCAACACTTTTCGGCCATTCTCGACTCAAAACGCCGTAGGCCATCCCTAGACCGCCAAAGAAGCCGAGCGTGAACTCCATGACATTCCACCAATTAAAGTCAATGCCGGCGGCTGTGCCGACGGTCTGCAGGAAGTTTCCAAAGCCGAAACCAAACCCGGTGCCCAGGGCAGCGTAACCTGCAACACGCAATGCTTTTTCATAACCATTTCGATGCAGAAACCACGCCAGGGCAGCAGACGCACCGAAGCATGCAGCCCATAATTCTGAACGTGGTGGAGTCATCTTCCACTCGAACTTGGCAATGATCACCCACCAGGCCAATAGTCCCCCGCAGATCATCTCGGTGAGTAGTGACGCCCACTGCGGTTTCCTGTCCCGGGTTGATTCCAAACCCAGCCCGAATAGACCTCCCCCGATGAATCCATATAAAGCGCCGACAATGCCGAGCATGGACAAGCCGTAGAAGACGTTGCCAAACTCAACTCCCCGGCCATAGCCTACGATGACGCCATAACTCATCATGCCGCCAACACCCCAGCCAATTCCCGCGAGTGTCGCTAACACGGTTAAACGACTTGCCCAATCCCTGCGTTTTGCTACTGTGATTACAGCCAGTCCGGCGATCGCCCCAGACCAGGCTGCGCCATGTTCATGGCCAAAATGGCCGCGGATTGCCCAGGCCAGTCCAAGAGCCAATGCGACAAACAATAGTGCAGTCTTGTTTTTCATTATTCAGTCAGACAATCAGGAGCGTTTCAGGAAATCATCCCGGCGTGAAGTGCAAAAACTCCGAGAGATTCCGTTCGAAAGTTTCAGCCCACACGTTCCTCTCCGGCGATCGCGATGCAGGATAGCTCCAATTGTCTCCACCTGATTCTTGCTTGGAAACGGGTGATCAGGGACAGCGGCAGACCGGGCTTCTCGGGAGAAGCTCCCTCGGGAAAGCTCGTCCTGCTGCAGATCCAGTGGGCGGAACTTGATCGCCACCTTCCGATCGAGCGAGGTATCCCGGGCAAGAAAGGCTTCTCCCATCCCCCGTTTTTCAAGCATGGACTCGATTCGGTACTGGCCGATCGTCTGTCCAATCAAGATTCTACCTCCCCAGATCGGAATGCAGTTTATCGTTTGGATATTAGCTTTGCCACAGATGGATGGCAACCAGAAAAGGGGCTGTCAGCGAGGGTCAGGCTACCAGAATCAGGCGAAGATCCATCACATTCGTGTAGGTCGGACCTGTAATAAGTAGACTATCTATCTGTCTGAAGTAGTTGTAGGAGTCATTCTCGCGGAGGAACTGCTCGGCATCGAGCCCTTTTCTCTGCCCCTCGCTGACTGTGTGTCCATCCGCCAATGCTCCCGCCGCATCCGTTGGCCCGTCGGTTCCGTCGGTTCCAGCACTCAGCACTACCACTCGGTCCAATCCGTCGATGTCAATCGCCGAAGCCAACACAAACTCCTGGTTGCGCCCCCCCAAGCCCTTCCCCCGAATTGTCACGGTGGTTTCACCGCCCGAGATCACGCAAGCAGGTGGCGCAACCGGGTTCCCCGAGAGTCTGATCTCTTTTGCCACAGCCGCATGGACTTTGGCCACTTCTCTAGTTTCACCCTCGATCAATGTTGAAAGCACAAGGCTCGTGTAGCCCAATTCTTCAGCCTTGTCTCTGGCTGCGGACACAGCGAGTGCGTTGCTGCCAATAATCACATTCTGTGTCTTCTCAAAGGCTGGATCGCCCTCCTTGGGAGTCTCGGCGATCATTCCGGTGGCCCCCTGTTTCAGGATAGCCAGCACGCTTTCCGGAACTCGCTCCTCCAAGTCGTGCCTGTTCAGAATCTTCAGACAGTCGGGATAGGTGCTCCGATCAGGGACCGTTGGACCCGAGGCGATGCTATCGAGGTCATCCCCTATGACATCGGATAAGATCAAAGACACTAGTGTCGAAGGGTGCGCCAGACGTGCGAGGCGCCCCCCCTTGACCCCGGAAAGGTGTTTCCGAATGGCGTTTATTTCGTGAATCGTCGCCCCGCACCCGAGCAGCAGACGAGTTACATGCTGCTTGTCCTGGAGGGTCAAACCCTCAGCAGGGTGTGGGAGCAGAGCCGATCCCCCTCCCGAAATCACGCAAAGAACCAGGTCCCGCTCCCCTGTTTCCTTCAACAGTCCAATGATCTTCCTTGTCCCTTCAACTCCGGCCTGGTTGGGAACGGGATGACCGGCTTCCTGGATTTGGACCACCTTCAGCGGAAGGGAGTGGCCATCTTTAACGTTGATGGAGCCTTTTCGGATCGCCCCCCCCAATATCTCCTCGAGCGCTTGTGCCATTGCCGCACAGGCCTTGCCGAAGCCGATCAGAATGACGTTCTCGTAATCCGCCAATGAATAGGTTCTGTCCGCGACGGTCAGCACACCGCCCTCCAAACCGACAAAGCGCCCAA
The DNA here is from genome assembly GCA_030597245.1 of Acidobacteriota bacterium. Lineage (GTDB taxonomy): Bacteria > Acidobacteriota > UBA6911 > RPQK01 > JAPXNP01 > JAUWTT01. The sequence goes on along the minus strand of JAUVSF010000516.1, from coordinate 360 downwards.
CTGCGGCAGCCGGGTCAACCGGTTTCAGGCCGGCGTTAAAGATCTCAATTGCGTCCTTCCTAAGTTGTTTCAGGTCTCGATTCATGTCTCGCAGCAACCTTATTGGCCCAAAGGTAGAATCCGCGCTGCACCCTACGTACTACTCGCTCCCTACCGCCCTCCCAAGCAGCCACCGAAAGGAACATATCCTTCGACGTCGTCACCGTACTGCCGATTCCCGGAGTGGCAGGCTTCTGGAAGCCTATCTTCCCGTGCGCCGGCCGACGGAGGATGACCTTCCAGGTCGTCGTACAACATCATTGGAATCTCCGAAATGTGACAGGCTGGAAGCCTATCTTCCCGCCACCCATCAATTCACTA
>JAUVSF010000262.1 GCA_030597245.1 Acidobacteriota bacterium | reverse complement strand
CTTTGTCGCTCAGTACCGAGTCTATATAATGATGCATTCGACATGCATACGGACAAGGCGAACCGTCAGCAGACGATCATGGAATTGCTTGAGCGCGAAGTGATATCCAACCAGGAAGAGCTGCGCAAGCAGTTGAAGAAAAAGGGGTTAAATGCTACTCAAGCAACTCTTTCCCGGGACCTGCGGGAACTGGGAGCGGTGAAGCGGGTTACGGGAGAAGGTTTGTATAGATATTCAAGACCCGCTGCACCCGGAAGAACTCCTCTGGTGCGGTGTCAAGTCAGTGGCAATCTGGTTGTCTTCCGAACAAGAGTCGGCCTTGCACCAGCGGTAGCCTACCAGATTGATGCAATGGATCTTCCTGAAGTCCTGGGTACTGTTGCCGGGGAGGACACACTTCTGGCGGTTGTGGCAGAGGGGTGGAACCCTGTAAAGGTCAAAGAGAAACTCGAGAGACTGGTTTCAGAAAGGTAGAGCTAATCGGAGTTCATGTACCTGAGAATTCTCGTAGTTTGTGTAAATCAGCTTCTCGAGAAAGTGGGAAGCGGTGACGGCAAGTGAGATTCGGAGGTAGTTCGTGACGAAGGAGAAGAAGCCGTCTCCCCCTGCAGGAGAATCGGATGAGCGAGTTGATGCCCTCTGGTCCGGACGCTTGTCAGGAGGTGTTCATCCTGCGGTGCAGCGCTATACCCGATCCATTCAATTTGACAAACGCCTGGCCAGGTGGGATATCCAGGGAACGGCTGCTCACGTCAGGATGCTGGCCCGGCAGAACATCATTTCCGAGCAGGACGCAGAGACCATTCTTGGAGGTCTGACCCGAGTACGTGCTGAGATAGAGAATGGGATCTTCCCGTTTCGAGACGAGCTGGAAGATATTCATATGAACATCGAACGCCGCCTCATCGAGATGGTTGGGGAGGTGGGAGCCAAAGTGCATGCGGGGCGAAGCCGGAACGATCAGGTAGCACTCGATGTTGCCCTTTACTGTCTCGACGTGTCGGGGCGCTGGAGAAGCCTCATCGTAGAAGTCATTGCCCGACTGGCAACCCGGGCCGAAGAACTTAAGCTCGAGCTGTTTCCGGGTTGGACTCACATGCAGTCTGCCCAGCCGGTCTCCTGGGGACACTATCTTCTGTCTTTCGCCGAGATGTTCGGAAGAGATTACGGGCGTTTGCAGTTGTTCGGAGAGATGAATTCAACCAGCCCCCTTGGTGCCGGAGCTCTCGGAGGCAGTTCCCTGCAACTCGACCCCGAATTCACAGCTGCGGAACTTGGCTTTCGCGATAGCTTTGCGAACAGCTACGACGTTGCAGGAAACCGGGATACGGTGCTCGAGTTGACGCAGATCGCGACTCAACTGATGATTCACTTGAGTCGGCTTGCCGAAGATTTTGTCTACCTGTCCAGTACCCCGGTTGGCTGGCTGGAACTGCCAGACTCTCTATGTACCGGAAGCAGCATGATGCCCCAGAAGAAGAACCCTGACCTATTGGAATTGATGAGAGGCCGAACAGCCTCTGTAATCGGTCACGGAAACGCTGTCGCGGTTCTCCTGAAAGGGTTGCCAACCTCCTACCATCGTGACCTCCAGCAAGATAAGGAGCACCTTTTCGCTGTCGTGGATATTGTCAGTGACTCTCTTGAGGTGCTTCTCCCCTTGCTTGAAGGCTTTTCGATCAAACAGGAACGGGTCGCAGAGGACCTTGAAGGTGGGTATCTAATGGCGACAGATCTGGCGGAATACCTGGTTGAACAGGGCGTTCCCTTTCGCGAGGCACATCGCCAGGTAGGCCGCCTCGTGGGCTACTGTGTGGACAACTTGATCAGTTTGTCTGAGGTTCCGGTGGAGAAACTTCGCGAATTCCTCCCTGACAGTAAGATTGACCCGGCACAGTTCCTGGTGCCCCGAAAAGCGTTGGAACGGCGGAAGCATAAGGGTTCCACCGGCTTCTCGTCGATCGAATCTCAGCTGGAGACTTGGCGTAGCTGGCTCGGGGCAAGAACCGGTTCCTGAACCTGACGTTACCTGGGTGAACCGACAACCTTTCGTATTTCCATGGCCAGGAGGGAGCCCGAATTGACAGCCGAAGAGCGTCTATGCTAGTTTTTTCCTCTTTCAACATCGGTATCCATTCACCGCTTCTCGTGTGTAGTCAATAGGAGGATCAATGGCACCTAATGGAAGGCATTTCTTCACATCTGAGTCCGTGACAGAAGGACATCCAGATAAGATCGCGGATCAGATTTCGGACGCTGTGCTGGATCATGTGATGAGGGACGACCCCATGGGCAGAGTCGCCTGTGAAACGCTCGTAACCACGGGCCTGGTCGTCGTGGCTGGTGAGATCACTACCACTGCTTATGTTGACATTCCAGGAGTTGCTAGAAAGGTGATTCGGGAAGTCGGCTATACGCGGGCGAAATACGGATTCGATTGCGATACCTGTGGAGTTATAACCTCTATCGACCGCCAGTCTCCCGACATCGCTCAGGGTGTGGATACCGGTGGTGCCGGGGATCAGGGCCTCATGTTCGGATTTGCCTGTTCGGAGACCCCGGAACTGATGCCAACGCCGATTCACCTCGCCCATGCGCTGACGATGCGCCTGGCAGAAGTTCGGAAACAAGGTGAGGTCGATTGGCTCCGCCCCGATGGGAAATCACAAGTCACAATTGAGTACGATGGGCGCCGACCGATACGTGTAGAGGCGATTGTCGTATCGACACAGCATGGTGCGAGTGTGAGCAATGAGGAGCTTCACGAAGGGGTTCGCAATCTCGTGATTACTCCCGTGATTCCTGAAGCGCTGATGGACGAGAAAACGAAGATCTATATCAACCCGACGGGGCGCTTTGTTACAGGCGGCCCTCAGGGTGACTGTGGTGTGACAGGAAGAAAGATCATCGTGGATACATACGGTGGTGTCGGCAGCCATGGTGGCGGAGCGTTTTCAGGTAAAGATCCTTCGAAGGTGGATAGGTCGGCCTCCTATATGGCACGTTGTATTGCTAAGAACTGCGTTGCAGCAGGGCTTGCGGAAAGAGTCGAAGTCCAGTTGGCATATGCGATCGGTGTGGCTGAACCCGTATCGGTCATGGTTGATTCGTTCGGAACCGGGCGAGTCGGTGATGACGTCATCCGTGACTTGATTCGAGCTCACTTCCAATTGACACCGAATGGTATTATCGAAGCGCTCCAACTGAGGCGGCCCATTTTCCAGAAGACAGCTGCTTATGGTCATTTTGGCCGGTCCGAACCCGAGTTCCTTTGGGAAGTGACAGACAAGGCCGACGTTCTGCGCAGTGATGCCGGGATCTCTGAGGTTGACGCCCAGATGGTCGCCGGCTAGCAGCTTGAACTCGTTTCCTAAAGAGGGCATCTTCTTGAGCAGTGACTGTTCAAGCACACCGGCTTTCCAGAGTCAGCCTGCTTCCTGAAGTTTTTCGGTACTCGGCTCGGTGCATGGTGCTTCTGCCGGCCACTTCGTTGCTCCTCTTCTCTCTCACAGCATCATTACTTGCACAAGGAGAGGAAGAGCACGATCAGACGCCGCCGACGTATTCCGTGGAAACCTACTCCACCTTGTTCGAGTTTCGGGTTCTGGATGATCGCGGTCAGCCCGTCCGAGGGTTGACCAGGAAGGATATTTCTGTGCTGGAGGAAGGGAAAGCACGGCCCGTCCTTCTGTTTGAAGAGCGAGAGGCTTCTTCCCTCAGCCTGTCGATTCTGGTCGACATTGGATCGAGCGCAAATGAGACCCAGATTCGCGACAGCAAACAGGCAATCCATGAACTGGTGCATTCGCTAAACTCGGTAGATGAAATCCTGATTGGGGTTTATCACGAGAAGGTCGAGTTCTTAAGTGACCTGACCCGGGACCGGTTGGAACTGGTAGAAGCTATCAACAATATCGCACCTGGAGCGCGACCCAGTAAGTGGACGAAACTGTCGGTCCTCTTTGCCAGCTCAGGTCATACAGGGCTCGCAGTCGACATGAGCCTCCTGAAACTGAAGGATGCTTCGGGCGAACTCAAGATCGTCCTAATTCTGTCGGCAGGAGCAGCCAGCATTGGGGAGGCGACTGAAGAACACCTTAGACAGGCCCGGGCCCGTATTTTCCTGGTCAGCTGGAAGAATCGTCTCGGCGAGGCTTTTAATCTCTGGGGAGATCGGACGGCCCGGAACAGTCTGATGCAGAACCTGGGCGGCGTGCCGTTCAGTGGGTACATGATCTTGGAGCAAGTGCAGGCACTGGCAGATGCGATGCAGTCCTATTATCTGATGGCTTATGAACCGGCTGATTTGGACAAAGCTCGGGATGAGCGCGATGTGGAGATTCGAGTCCCGACTCACCCTGGCTACAAGGTCTACAAGGTAAGAAGTGTCGAGCCCTCTGAAGAGAGATACTGAAGGGAAGTTCGAACGACGAGTGACTACTGATGAACGAAGAAGTTCGAGCTCGAGACTTCGAACGTCGAGCTTCATTTTCCCCCGTGATATGATCAAATCGTGGGTTATGGACAAGGGCAGAGGATCTCTATAGGTCCACGATTGACCCGGATGGTCAAGTATCTCGTGATCGCCAACTTGGTGGTGTTCGTCTGGCAGTCGCTTGCGGCGTATGCGGGTACCCAGGAGATTGTCCAGATATTCGGCCTGACACCTTATCTCGTTATCCGGAAGCTGTTTCTGTGGCAGTTGTTGACCTATCTTTTTCTCCACGGGGATTTTTTCCACATACTGTTCAACATGTTTGCTCTCTGGATGTTCGGTTCGGAGCTGGAAAGGTACTGGGGGAGCAAAGAATTTCTCAAGTTCTACCTCATCACCGGTATCGGAGCCGGTCTCTTCTCGGTGGTTCTCGAGCCAAATTCTCTCATTCCAACCATCGGAGCGAGTGGGGCAGTCTATGGCATCTTGATGGCTTACGGAATGATGTTCCCGGAACGCCGCATCTACCTGTATTTCCTTTTTCCCGTTAAGGTCAAGTACTTTGTAGCCGCTCTTGGGATTCTCGCCTTCGTGTCAACTCTAGGCTCCCCGGGCAGTACCATCGCTCACGTCGCCCATCTCGGTGGAATGGTCGTTGCCTTCCTTTATCTCAAGCACTGGCTCTCCTTGTCGGGGATACGGCAGGCTTATCACAGGTGGAGAATGAAAAGACTCCGGTCCCGATTTCGCGTATACAAGGGCGAGGAAAAGGATAAGCGGAATCGAAAAGACGATTTCTGGATTAACTAGGAACTGGGGGCTGGGGACTGGGAGCTGGGGAGCGAACCACTAAATCACTAAAGCACAAGAAGATCTTAGTAGTGAATTCGTGCTTTAGTGGTTCATTCCGAGTTTCCGGTCTCTGGCATCTGGTATCCTTCAACCGGCATCCGGCCACTGGCATCTGGCATCCTTTCTTCCCCCGGGTGATTTAGAGATTTCATGTATCATTGTCGCAATCTAATTGGATCCATCGAGCGATGAAGTTTTCCCGAGTTAAGAATCGAATCAATCTGGTCAGAGGATACCTGGGTGGTCGAGCCTCGGTAGATGCCTACCCCATGACTGTGATTATCGAGAACACGGGAAAATGCAACTTGAAGTGTCCAATGTGCCCTCGGGAATTTGAGGATTATCCGCCCCGAGACTTTGACTTTGATCTTTTCAAGCAGGTTGTCGATGAGATCAGAGATCACTCCGAACTGGTATTCCCCTGGGGTCTGGGGGAGCCACTCCTCAACCCTGATATCTTCAGGATGGTCCGATACTGCCGGGACGCCGGCTTGTATACGGTGGTATCGACGAATGCGACTCTCCTGACCGAGGAAAGAGGGTGCCGCCTGATCGAAGCAGGGCTCGATAATCTGATCATTGCGTTTGATGGAACGACGCCCGACGTGTATGAGAAGTACCGAAAGAACGCCAAGTTTGAGAAGGTACGGAAAAACATCCTGAACTTTCTCGAGCTGAAGAAGCGGTTGCGGGCCGAAGTGTTTGTGGTGATGCAGATGGTTCGCCTCTCGGGAAACAGTCACCAGGTTGACGACTACCATCGTATGTGGGCCATTGACGGGGTCGACGAGATTCGAATCAAAGAGGATGAGGTGGTTATTCCGGGTGTGGCGCTCGAAGAACGCGTCAACCACGACAGGCGTCGCCACCCCTGCTATCAGCTGTGGCAAGGGCCGGTCCATATCAACTACCAGGGGGATTTCCGCCCCTGCTGTCACCTGTACAACACTGAGCCGATCGGAAACGTCGAATCTGCCACGGTTGAGGAGCTTTGGAACTCTGAGGGCATGGAGAAGATACGGAGGGCACATCTCGAGGGAGATCTGACGGATTACCCGGACTGCCAGGATTGTCACGCGCCGAATCCGCGTCTCCCGGTGATTCTGGGAAGTTTCGTCGTCGATACGTTTAAAGTCCGTCAATGGATACCAAGGGCCGAGAAGCTGGCAAGGTCTTATCGCCTGCCTCTTTTTCGAGATCGTTGAGTCTGAGTGATTCTGGAGAATTGAATGAACGTTCTGCTGATTCGAGGGAAACCGACTTTCATGGACTTTATCGTGGGCATACCCATAGGGCTTGCCTACATTGCGCCGATTGCTGAGAAGAAAGGCCATCACGTGGAGATCCTGGACCTGGCGCTGGAAAGCAGCCCGAACGAAGTACTCTGCGCCAAGGTTAAGGAAAGAAAATGGGATTTGGCCGGCTTCTCGTCGATGACGGCCGAGTGGGAAGGAGCAGAGATTAGTGCCGGGCTACTGAAGAGTCTTGAGCCCTCGATCAGGACAATCTTCGGAGGACAGCATCCCACGATCAGCACGGATCAGGTGCTCGCTAATGAGTTTGCCGATCTGGTCTGCCTCGGTGAAGGAGAAGAGACATTCGCCGAAGTCCTGGACACACTTTCCTCGGGTGGGGATTTCACCGCGGTCAAAGGCCTTGCCTTCAAGAAGCCCGACGGGTCGATCTGTAG
>JAUVSF010000422.1 GCA_030597245.1 Acidobacteriota bacterium | reverse complement strand
CCCAGAGTCGCACAGAATCTGGTTGGCCTGGGGGTTAATCTGGGAGATGTAAGAACGACAGCTACAATGAAGGATGCGCTCGCCAGGGCCTTTAAACTGATCGGAATCCGGTTCAGTTAGTTACTCAAGTGAATTCACGTTGTTCAGGTCGATTCAAGTCTTTGGAGCATCAAATTCGGAGTTCCGGAGCGGGGTACTCTGGATCGCTCTGACAACCTTCACGTCCAGGAAAATGACGTAATTGAACGGGATCCTCGTGGGCTGGGCCAACGCCAACATGAAGGCTGTACGACACCATTCGAGTTGTGCCGAAAGACGTTGGCCCAAAATCTGAGCGGCCTTGATTCAGATGTCTCTTACCTGCTGATCATAAAAAGCAACGTAATTGTCTGGATCGCTGCCTTCTCTCACTTTGATGGCCTCGCGAGGGTGCCGGTTGAGCTGACCAGTGAGATTGTAGGGTACAGACGGGCCCCACTCGATTTCTTCGCGAAGCTTGAGCATCTCGTCCTGCAGGAGTTGAAGGATTGGGCGCAGCTTGAACTTTGGGTTGCGCAGAAACCCGATGAGCAATTCCATCGCGCAGTTACCAGCACCGCGGCCTATCCCTGCCATTGACGCATCCGCCCGGTTGGCACCGAGAATAATGGCTTCGATCGTATTCGCAAAGGCGAGTTGCTGATTATTGTGGGCGTGAATGCCCACGTGCTTGCCGGTCCCTTCTATCGCAGTGAGGTACCTTCCCACAAGGTTGTCTACCTGCTCACGATAGAGTGCGCCAAAGCTGTCTACGACTATGATCGTGCTCGCCGATGTTTCGGCAAATACTTCCAGGGCTTGCTGGATCTCCACTTCCTGAACAATCGATATCGCCATCAGGTTTACAGTAGTCTCGTATCCCAGTTCATGCGCATGCTGAATCATGTCCACGGCTTCCGGGATCTGGTGGACGTAGCATGCGACACGAATCACGTCGAGAACACTATCCTTGGCCGGTATAATCTGGGTCTTCCAATCGCTCTTGCCTGCATCGGCCATGGCTGCCAGTTTGAGTCCTGTTGCAACAGGATCGTGATCGCCAACCACGCGGCGCATATCCTCCTCATCACAGCGCCGCCACGGACCATACTCGCTTTTCGGGAACAACCGCGGCGAATTCTTGTATCCGATCTCCATGTAGTCGAGGCCGGCCCGCACACAAGTGTCATATACGGCTCGTACGAAATCATCGGAGAAGTGGCTGTTGTTTACTAATCCTCCATCTCGGATAGTGCAATCCAGAACCTTCAGTTCCGGACGGTATGTTACCCAGGGTGCTTTATCAGTCATGGTAATGTCTCCTCACTTCGGGGTTCACTCTTGTCCCAATCGGGCCATCAGTTTACAGGAGATCGCAGAGGCGTCAAAGTCTCTCAGCCAGGTGAGAATGGCTGGCACATGAAGCCGATCTCCAAAAACTGATCGGATCTGTCGAGAGCCGAAAACCCAACCGTCTCTTTGCATCCTTGAGTTCCTGGCGTGAGACGGATCTGTTTCAAGCAAAGCCCGCCAAGTTCGCAGAGGGTTTTGAGGTGCGACAAACCACATGACCTGAGGACCCCATTTCCAGAGACGGCAGAGCCGGGTCTCTGAGATCCCGGGACAAGGAAATTGAGCTACTTGCCAGGCTTGCACTTAAGATACAGAACAGCCGGGCCGCCAAACGGAGTCGAGAAGGTGTGGCGCCCGCCTCCGGTGATGTCGGCGCCAACCGATGTTGTTCCCGATATGACGCTGAACCATTCGACTGCACATTGACCGGAGACTTTTTCCAAGTCCAATGAGAAAATCCCCGGGTTTCCGGGCTGGAACACAATGTACTCACGTCCTGGTGCGGTAAGGCAATACCCTGTGGTGCTGAGCTCCCCCGCAGGAGCCATGGCAGCGAGATCGATCTTCTCAGCATACCGTCGAGCCTGTCCCATCGCTTCCCGTGCCGAATCCTGCCAGGTTGGAGAGGGAGGCATATCTTCCATCAGAAGGGCATTCAAACCACGCGTAAAGCTTTTCCAGACCCAGACCGCGTCACCCCCGGTGTGTCCCCAGAGGTGATCGGTGTCGCTGACTACCACCTTTCCGTGGGTGTCGGGTGAAGGGTTTTCTCGGTAGTTTTCCTTGGCTGAGCCAGGATTAGGTGAAACCCAGTCTGCCGGCCCTTCGAATAGTGTGGAATTCAGCCCTCCTCGATACTGAAAGGTCATGCCCACGGGGTGTTGTTTCGGCTTGCTCGCCTCGTACTCTTTCACATAGTTGATCAGGTGATACTGCCATGCGGTTGAATAGGGGCCTGCTTCATTACAGATTTCGTAGAGGACATTGTCCAGATCGTTCACCGCATCGACGACCTGACGAACATAGGCTTCTTGAGCCGCGAGAATCTTCCTTCCCATGCCGGTCTTTTGAACCAGGTAGTAACCGGTTCGATCTGCGTCGATCCCGTTGATATTGTTGGACAGATTGAACGGATGGTAGTTCCAGGCATCTTTAAGGAATTGAGCCCCCCAGCCCTCGAATAACATGATCGAAACATAGATTCCGCGTTCGCCCGCAGCACGGACCCTCGAACGTAGCCGTTCGAAATATCCTGGCTGGAATCGGGTCAGGTCAAACCGAGGTTTTCCGTCTTGCGCTACCCCCGGCCCGGAGCGTATCCAGGGATGAGGCTGACAGTATTTAAGTTCCTTTTCCGGATAAAGCTGGCTCCACTGACGCCCAGTCCACTTCGTCAACTCCCATCGCCAGAGACGGAAGAAGTTGTGATGGTTACGCTCCAGGAAATCAAGGTAGCCGGCGTAGTCAAAAACAGGGGGAGGATCCCCACCCTTGATCATCAGCAGGTTGTTGTCCTGCAGGTTCCACCAGACGTGGGATCCAGCGAGGAACACAGCTTTGCCAGAACCGTCTGTAAACCAACGGGGGTTCGAGGGTGACTTGCGAAGAGGTCCCTGAGCAGGTCGCTGTGCGCCCAGGGGTTCTCCGCCGAAAGCAAAAAGAATGAACAGAATGGAAAGGAGGGTTCGAATCTTCATAACAAGTTGAGTCTATCCTCTCTCTCCCCAGGACGCACTCCATTTCTCATCGCCTTGGACCGTTTGTGAAATCAGAAGGCGCTATTCCAGTTGTCCAGGATCTTGAAAAACGTACAATCGATGAAGCGATGAAATGTCAGACGCTTGACCGTGGGTCTTTCGGGGTTCTGGATTCAGGTAGGCCCGACGTTAAGTACGAAGATTGGTACGGGCGGAAGCTTGACCGAAGGTTGCTCGATCTGCTCATGAGGTACTGACTCAGCTCTGCTTTCTTGCTGGAGGAGATCAACATGATCCGTCTTTTGATTGTGATCTTATCAGTGGTTTCGGTATCTGCACGACCTCTGGAACTATCCAGACAGGTAACCGAGGAATCTCGGACAATTCTCGTCAAAGAATGGGGCGAGGGTTCACCAGCTCTGCTCAATTCAGATCGAATTGAACTTGAACTTCCCGCGGTTTTTGAGTTGTCTGCCGAGGCTCCGAGTTTCCTGCTTCTCCGAGCAGAGGCGAATCAGCCCACTAGGTTGATAGTTCACCTTGAGGCCCCCGAATTACCGACCCGATTACTGGAGAAGGCCCCCGATAATGATTGGTCGAATCCGGGAAAAAGGTATGACTTTCGTTGCGTCGTCGAGATGCAGCCAAATCGCCTTCACTCGTCGGCAATCGATCTCGGGAGCGACTTCTTTGAGTCGGTGTCGAAACAGAGGTCTCCATTCGATCTTTCGGGCCGGCGAATCAACAAGATAGCGATTGAATTAGTAAGGCCTGTTTCGGCCGGCCAGAATGTTCGACTCCACGGAATTCATGTTTTAACCTTGACCCCGAAAGCCATGCAACTGGATCTTCGCCGGCGTGAATCCCTGTTGGAGGGCCGCCTCGCAGAATCAGCGAAGGACTCAAAACTGTACGAAATCTGGAAACCCAGAATCCAGGCCGTGAGCGATCAGGTCAGGGAATTTGACTCCTCAGCTAAAGGCGCTGGAATACACTGGCGGAGGATTGTCGATCATCTACAACGATTAGAAATGGCTTCCCGAAAATGGAACATTGAACCTGCAGTCCAGAGTGGATATGCGGTGGGTATTGAGTCAAGCCTGCGGCGTGTTTCCGGGTCCCATCCTCTACTGACTTTCCGGGGAGAAGTGAGCAAAGAGATCAACCTCGAAGCCGCGGCTAACGAATCCGAAAGCTTCCAGCTGGTAATTCTTCCGGTCACACTTGTGCTGAAGAATGTGACCATAGAAGTCTCATCCCTGAATTCGGTTGAAGGTTCCGGAATTATCGATGGTAGTCAAGTAGCTTTCTATCGCCAGATCGAGCAATGGGTGAAGCCGAGTCCCGGCACTGCCTCGAGTTGGGCGGGTTGGATGCCTGACGCCCTCGTCCCATTATCCGGGAGCTTTGATGTTGGGCTGGAGGAAATAGAGGCACTGTGGGTCACAATCCAGGTTCCAGGCGGCACGCCGGCCGGAAACTACCGGGGGAGGATTACGGTGAAACCAGGAAACGCAGCAGCCCGGCAGATAGTGCTCAAGCTACAGGTTCACTCGTTTGCACTTCCTCGTGTCGGCCGGTTTCGCACTCAAGGCCATTTGAGCCACGAAGGTATTCGGGCGTGGTACGGGTCGAATTTCTCAGAGGATGTCCT
>JAUVSF010000327.1 GCA_030597245.1 Acidobacteriota bacterium | reverse complement strand
ACCAACTGAGGGCCGTGAAGCAGAGCCCGTGCAATCCTACGGCGCTGTACCACACCACTCGAATAGCCGCGAGTGAGTCGGTGCTGGGCTAAACCCAGTCCCATCCGATCAGCTAACTCGGACGCCCGTTCCTCAGGATCAGCGACCCCATAGAGTCGGGAGAAAAAAACCAGGTTCTCGAACCCCGTTAAATCCCCATACAGGAGGCTCTGATGCGAAAGATACCCAACAGCCTCACGCTGCCGGCCGCGGCCGTGCTGGTACTCGATTTCCCCCCGGGTTGGCTGCATCAATTGGGCAATCAATCTAAGCAGCGTGGTCTTCCCGGCCCCATTAGGCCCGAATATCGTCACGAAGTCTCCGGGATACACGTCAAGATCAACGTTCCATAACGCCGTCACCGCACCGTATCGCTTGGTAAGTCCTGAGATGTGCAAGAGGGAACCGAGGTCGTTCGAGACCATTGTCAGGGCTGCTTCCTGGAACCTTTCTTCTCGAGAGTCTCCAACCGCTGCAGTGACTTTACTGCCCGCGATTCAAACTCTTCCTTCAAATCCTGGTAATCCTCTTCGGAGAGCTTCCCCATTCGATAGTCCATTTCGATATCTTTGAGAGATGCTATCAGGCTCTCTTTCTCTTCCAAAGCTACTTCGAGGTCCTCCCGGCGAACAGTCGCCACTTCCGACTTGTTGCTCAGTAGGGGCCAGGCTACAAAAAGAACCAAGACAATCAGTATGATCGGGGAGAGAAGAAATTCCATTTCCATATTCTGTTTCTTCTAGTGAAAGCTGCCGACTAGGCGGCTTCGTCCTGGACTTCCTTTGGTGCTTTTCCGGACGCCCGCGCGGCGGAAGGCTTCCGATCCGGGAAGATCACAAACACGCCGCCCAGACCCATAATCCCGATCCCGATCCATATGAACTGGACCATGGGATTGACGAAAACATGGAAGCTCGCGCTTCCAGTCTCCTCCCAACCAGAAAGCACAATGTATAAATCCTCGTACAGGCGGGATCGTAAGGCCACTTCCGTCGCCGGCTGTTCACTCTTATGATGGAAGTGCTTCTGAGGAAACAGTTGCCCCAGTGGCTTGCCTTTCTCACTCACTTCAATCGTGGCAAAGACCACATCCTTCTCCGAATCCCGCCTCTCCGACAGACCGGCAAACGTCAGAGTGTACCCCTTCAACTCGAAAGACTCGGTAGGTTGAACCGTAAACACCTTATCGACACTGAAAAAAGAACTGGCAATAATCCCGATAAACACCAGAACAGTACCGCCATGAATAATGAAGCCCCCGTACCGTCTCTTGTTCGCCAGTGTGAGGTCCCCGAGAGCGGTCAAGAACCCTGAGGGCCGGATGCTCTGTCTGGCTCGAGCGCCTTTGTAAAACTCAATAGCGATTGTCATCAGAACAAAGGCAGAAGACGAAAAGAAGGCCAATGAAATCCAGTGCCTCATTCCCAGGATCACCAGCACAATCCCTGTAAGTAGCCCCACGGAAAGTGGGAACAGGAAGTTGCGTCGGAAATTCCTGAGCGAAGCTTTGCGCCAGGCAATGAGAGGACAGATCCCAGTCAAGATGAGCAGAGCCAACCCCAAAGGCCAATTCACCTGGTTGAAGAAAGGTGCCGCAACGGAGATCTTCTCTCCCCGAACCCATTCGGAGAGAATCGGGAATACGGTTCCCCAAAAAACGGCAAAACAGATCGATATGAATAGCCAGTTGTTGAGTAGGAATGTCGCCTCACGGGACAGGAACGATCGCATTCGCAGTTCACTCCGAATTTCATTGCTCCGGTAAAGAATCCAAAACAACGCAAACGAAGTGCTGAGGGCCAGAAAAACAACAAAAAACGGCCCGATATTTGACAGCGCAAACGAATGCACTGAAGAAATGATTCCACTACGAGTAATAAACGTACCGAAAATCGAAAGTTCGAATGCAAGCACAATCAACACAAAATTCCAGAGCTTCAGCATCCCTTTCTTCTCGGTGACCATGATCGAGTGCAAGAAAGCAGTTGCCACCAACCAGGGCATGAAAGAAGCATTCTCCACAGGATCCCAGGCCCAGTAGCCTCCCCATCCCAACTCTTCGTAGGCCCATCTACCACCCAGAGTGAGCCCAAGAGTCAGAAAAACCCAACTCACCAAAGTCCAACTCCGCGTAGGACGAATCCAGGAAGTGTCTGTCCGGCCGCTCATAAGGGCTGCCATTGAGAAGGCGAAAGGCACCGCCAGGCCGACATAGCCGAGAAACAACATCGGTGGATGGATGATCATGTATATGTTCTGTAGGAGTGGATTCAAACCCTGCCCATCCATCGGCCGGCCAGGCAGCGTCTCAAAAGGATTGGCCGCGAAATTAAGCAGCAACGAGAAGAAAAGCATGGTGCCCAAAAGACAGAAGGACACGTAAGGCATCAGATCCCGGTAGCGGTGGCGATTCTGAAGAACAGCTATAAGAGAAAAAGAAGCCAATACCAGCGCCCAGAGTAGAAGACTTCCCTCCTGTCCTCCCCAAAAGGCGGTGAACTTGAAATGAGCAGGCATGGCGGCAGCACTGTAGTTCGCTACGTACTTAACCAGGAACTCATCCTTGAGGAGCAGCACCCAGAGTGCAATCGAAGCAACACCGATCAGCGCAGCGTTGGCAATAACACTGTTCTCAGCACTTCGGATCAGGGGCAGGTTCCTTGTCCGACCGCCCACCAGGGCCACAACCATCCCGTAGACACAAAACAGCATCGACGCGACGAGCGCGTAATGTCCGAGCTGAATCACTGCGCGGCCGTCCTGTCGTCCACCGGATATTCACCGGGGTGTTCGTCGGCCTGTCCTTCATACTTGGAGGGACACTTTGCCAACAGCGTTGTAGCATCGAAGGTGCCTCTGACAGGGTCGTAGATACCCTCAACCACCACCTCCGCACTGTCTTTGAAGGTATCAGGAATGATCCCACGGTAAGTCACAGGGATCGACTCATTCGTACTCTTTTCGTAGACCAGAAAATCGGCTTGGTTACCGTGGTCGCTTGTCTGGATGCTCCCGGGCTTGACGTGTCCACTCACTCGGACACCCTGACTGATCGACTTGAGGCTTTGCCCCTTTATTTCGCTCACCGTGTAGTAATAAACCATTGACTCGCTGATACCACTAAACATCAAGTAGCTAATGCCTCCAATGATCAAGGCACCAGCGAAAACAAACTTAGCATGTGGAATCCTCATAACTGCAACCTCAAAAGAACCGAAAAGCACCGTCAGGGGCAAAGAACTCAGATCATTCTAGCAAGAACGGATCAGTCCATGGAAGTTTGGCGCGACCGAGGCATTCGCGCTTTAGAGACTTCTGAGTCCATTGAAGTACCCGGTTCCAGTGACAAATGACAAATGACAAATGCCGGACCTGTCGCGCCTTCGCTCTCCGAGCTACGGCGCGACACTCCCGGAAAGCAGGAACAGGGGATTGAACCACTAAATCACTAAGACACAAGAAGATCTTAGTAGTGATTTCGTGCTTTAGTGGTTGATCCCGGATTAACGCCTCGTCGAACGGAAGTCTGGATCCGGAATCCGGTACCCGGCAACCGGCATCTGGTCTCTGGCCTCCAGCAGTAATCTACTGCAGAATCAAGATCACGACAAAGGTGAGAAGTGCAAGGAACTCAATAAAAGCGAGACCCAGAATGATAAAAAAGCGGATCGTATCGACTGCGCCAGGGTTCCGGGAAACAGCTTCACATCCTCCTGCAATAGCTCGACTCTGTGCGATTCCGCAACCCGCTGCTGCGATGGCCATGGCTATGGCCAACCAATGAACACCCAACTCTCTTTCCGTACTTGAATCCTGACCTTGTGCATAGACAGGTACTGCCAAGAGTCCAACAATTGCCAAGCCAACGGCTACTAGAATCAACTTCCTCATTCAGGTTTCTCCTTGTTTCAATACCCGCCCCTCAGAATCAGTGGACAGGTTCCTCTTCCTCGTCACTATGTTCAACAGCTCCGCCAAGATAGACCATGGTCAGAACGATAAAGATGAAAGCCTGTACCGTGCTGGCGAAAAGAGCCAGCGCAATGACCGGCAAGCTGAGCAAAAAAGGGAACAGAGTATTCAAAGTGTCGATAATCAGCTCTTCCGCATAAATGTTTCCAAAAAGCCGAACCGACAGTGAAAAAGGCCGGGCACAGTGGCTGATGATTTCGATCACAAACAGAAGGGGTGCCAACACCAGAGATGGCCCCGCAAAATGCGCCATATACTTCCTGAATCCGTGCTCTTTGAGCCCTACGTAGTTGTAGTAGAAAAAAACCACGAGTGCACAGCTTGCAGTCACGTTGATATTACTCGTCGGAGACATGAAGCCTGGAATCAGCCCTAACATGTTCCCCACCAGAATATAGATAAAGAGCCCTCCCAAAAGGGGAAAGAAGCGGCGCGGGTTGGACCCGATTATATCGTTTGCCAGACCGAGAATACCTTCAGCAATGATTTCCAGGATCTGCTGGAGGACTCCGGGACGGTCAACACTCAGCTTCCTTCGTACCAGAAGAGCGAGAAGGATCACAATGACCGAAACCAATATCACCATCACCACATGTGCGGGCACAACATCATGGTGAGGATGCACCCCTAACAGAGAAGCTAGCGGATTTGCGATGTACCGGTTAAAAACGGTGGAAACAAAGAACTCGTGGTGTTCCATTATGTGCCAGTTTCACGATGTCCTTCTTGCGAACAGGAAGACTGCCTCCAAAACCCCCGCCAGTACGAAGATTGAGAGCCCCAACAAAGCCCCATAAAGGCTCATAAAAGAAAAATGGATCATAGCAAACAGCCCACCCAAGATCAATACAAGTCGGCCTACAAAACCAGCCAAAATGAGAGTCGCTCTTCGTTCTGTTTCAAGCCCCAAAATCCTGTCAACCCCGGCCTTCAACCAGGAGAAGTTCAGGTAAGCCAAAACGCCGCCTACAGCAACCGAAAGGGCGGTTTCCCACCCGGAAAACAGTCCGGCACCAGCGACGAGCAGACAGAGAATCCGTAAAGCATTACGGTTCAACCGATTGACTGCATCAGTTGTCTTTCCACAACCAGGCGATGAATCGGTTACGTCGCGAGTCTGTAACATTGAACTAATACCTGCTGAGCAACTTGAAGAGCTGGACAAAGCCGGCAATCATACCCAGAAAAACACCGATTACCGCCCCCCAAGGCTCTGAGTTCAGTCTCTTATCCACGAAATAACCCAGGTAGTAGCCTCCTACTAATGTCGACGGAAGAATGAAAATGAGACTACTGTAAACGGCAAGGCGTCGATACGATTTTCGATCTCGAGTCATTGCGGAACACCAAGGGATCCCTGATGAGATCGTCCAGAGTTAAGCTTGAGTCTGCTCCCTGGTTTCTTTTCTGAACTCAATGCTCTGAACCAGAGGAGGACAATACCTTGTCAAAATACTCAATAGTCATTTGCAGACCTTCCCGTAACGGGACGGACGGTTCCCAACCAAGGAACTTTTTGGCAAGTGCAGAGTCCGGCCTCCTTCGAACCGGGTCATCGTCCGGGAGTGGCTTGAACCGGATCTCAGAGCGGCTACCCGACAACTCCCTAATCAATTCAGCTACATTAACGATTCTGATCTCCTCAGCGTTACCCAGATTGACAGGTTTGGCGCGCCCTTCAGAGTCCATCAACATGTTCAATCCTGCCACCATGTCCGACACGAAACAGAACGACCTTGTCTGGGATCCATCACCATACACAGTAAGAGGCTCCCCCTTGATAGCCTGGACCACAAAGTTGCTCACGACGCGACCATCATT
>JAUVSF010000612.1 GCA_030597245.1 Acidobacteriota bacterium | reverse complement strand
TACTACTTACTTCCTGCTATCTACTTCTCTGAGGTTATCTGGTTCATGGTGGTGGTGCTTGATCGGCCGTTGTGAGATACCCATTGTTCTTCCTCTGTTTGCTCCGACTTATTAATGTGTTTTTGGTTTAAAATCACTTGGACCGAAGTGCGATTGCATGGCCGATTGATTCGAAATAAGTATTCTTCGGTTTGGCAGGGAACCCGTAAAGCTCATGGCTTCGAGCTCAGTTGGGAAAGGCCTAGATCAAACGACTCGTTCAGGCCCAGATATTGCCGTGGTACTGAGTAAGCACGCTCGCGAGCTTGTTCCCAGGCAAATTAAGTCGCTCATAGAGGGGCTCGAGCTTCACCACAGCCTATATATCTACGATCCAGGCAGCGCCCCAAATCCCTCCGAATTGGCAAGGGTCTGCAGCACCGATTCCTACCGTTTCACCCTGGTCATCGGCGGCGACGGAACCCTCAACTGGGCTCTAAACACGCTCGGCACGGACAAACCGTTCGCAGTGTTTCCGGCTGGAACCGCCAATGATTTGGCCACCCATCAGAACCTCCCCCGGGATGTAGCAGGAACACTCAGGGCAATTCGGGAGGGCAAAACGGCAGCGATCGACCTGATAAGGGTCAACGACAGTCTATTCTGCACGGCTGGAGGGGGGGGGCTGCCCGCCGACTGTGCATTGTGGATAAGTAGTTACAGAGATCACGGTCCTTTCCGTGTACTTACGATTGGAAAGCTGGGTCCATTGGCCTATGAACTCTCTGCAGTCGGCAACATCCTTTTGAGATCAAATATCGAGCAGGAACTCAACATCACCGTCGAGCCGTCAGAGCATGATGAGGCACCCCGGAATCTGATTCTGCTCTCCCCAGGGTTCCTGGTCACAAACCAGGGCACACTTGCGGGGAAACTCAGAGTGGCTCCCGGCGCCCTGAACAACGACGGGGTGTTCGAGATATTCGTTCTTTCTGCCGCTTCAAGGTTCAAGCTGCTCCGAATTCTATTCGGTTTGAGGGCGGGCACTTTTGCGCGCAAGGGAGACTTTCAGCTCATTCAAGCCGGCAATGCAGTGATTACCTGTAAAGAATCGTCGCGGTTTTTCGGGGATGGAGAACTGCTCGCGGAAGGGAAAGTGTTCCGGCTTCGGATCGTGAAGAAAGCCTTGAAGCTTATTTGCCGGATCAATTCATAAAGCACTGTGAGAAGCACCAAGAAGTCGTGATTCATGTGAGATGTCAGGACTTCTAATCCACACCCTTCACTCGCATCTGGATTGAATAGAGAGAGGTTCGCGCTGTGATGAACAGGACTTTTCGGTCCTTTCCTCCGAAGCAGACATTCGCAGGCCTCTCCGGCACCGCAATCATCCCCAAATGAGTTCCGTCTGGGCGATATACGGAAACACCTGAGGAGGTCAGATAGAGGTTACCTTCAGAATCCAGAGTCATCCCGTCCGAGCCTTCCGGGGCAAACAGTTTTTTGGCCGCAAGCGTGCCGTCAGAATTAATGCTGTAAACGAATGTCTTACTGTCTCCATGATCCGTCACGTAGAGACGCTTGCCGTCCGGGGTCCCGATCACACCATTGGGCCGCACCATATCGGAAATCACTCTGAGTAGCCGCCCTCTGTCTGGACTCAGGTAGTAAACACATTCCCCTTCCTGCTCAAGACCATCGCGATTGCCATAGCGTGGATCAGTGAAGTAAATACCTCCCCTGGGATCGGGCCAAAGGTCATTCGGACTGTTCAACTTCTTGCCTTCGTACTGGTCGGCCAGCACTGTGAGCTTTCCATCGAGGCTGATCGAGACAAGCCTCCTGCTACCCCCTTGACATGCCAAAAGATGCCCCTTGCCGTCAAAGAAGAGCCCGTTAGCACCTCCCGACTCCTCTCGAAATGTTGAAAGACCAGCCCCGATTGTCCATTTGTGAATCCGATTGTTCGGAATATCGGTGAAGTAAATATTTCCGTCCCCATCCTCAGCGGGGCCCTCGGTGAATGAGAAGCCACCAGCCAACTTCTCCATCACCGCGCCCGGAGCGACAATGGCTAGAGCTCCAGCTTCTTCGACCTGAGCATGTGACCACCCGAACAGGACAACCAAACCAAAGAGTGCCCAGATAAACAAAACGAAGCTACTGCATGGTCTTCTCATTTGATACCTCTCCCCATTTGGATGTTTGGCTCTCAACTCCCAGCGGGCGCGTTTCAGCCTTCATTTTCCTCGCTCCATCGATAACAGCAGAAAATGCACGAATTTCCCCCTACAATCGACAGGCTGCGTGCCGCCGGATTCAGGCGGCCATGATTCAGCCCTAAAGCCACTCTAAGAACAGGAATTCAGCTTACCCTAACCGACGGAGTTAATCACGGTATCGGCGATACTTCCGTCCAGAAGGATTCCTTTCGCCTTGTTCACGATCTCCCAGTATCCGGGATCAGAGAGGATCGCGTTCCGGACCTCGCCATAAGCTTCATAATCCTTGTAATCGCTGATCCAGTAGAGAGTACCTTCTGAATCAACGAATAGCTGAGTATTTGCCCCGTACTTCGATCTGACATACTCAGTGATTTCCTTGCCAAAGGCGACTGCGTCGGGATGATGTCCGATGACAGGTACTGCGGAACGGATAAAACGAACCATTTCAAACCTCCTACGCTAACCTGAAATTAAGAGACGTAAAGTTAGTATAGCGCACAGGTGAACAGGCGGCCATAAGGAGGCATTCGCGCTGTAGAGATTTCTGAGTCCATCGAAGTACCCCGCACCAAACCCATTCAGGTTGACAACGTCACTCCAGCGGGTAAGACAATCGTGGGGGATGCCGGATGCCGGATGCCGGATGCCGGATGCCGGATGCCGGATGCCGATAGAACTGTCCTGTTCCCGGTCTGACATTTTCTTGGTGTGCTCGGGGCCTTGGTGGTAAATCCCCGTGATTGACGGGTGGGGGGAAAGATAAGCTTGTCTTCCCCGATCACAGATTACCGATTATCCTCCTTCGCTCTCCGAGCTATGGAGGACAGGCCGATCACCGGCAAGCAGGATGCTAGTTTCCATTCCCCGTTGCGGTTCTAAGCCCCGCCTTGCGGGGCGATATGCGCAGAGCCCAGGGC